>VEQI01000316.1 GCA_018883305.1 Limnohabitans sp.
CCCGTGAGCAGGGCACGGCCTTTGTGGTGGTGACCCATGACGTGCATCTGGCCAGCCGCTGCGAGCGCGTGCTGTCATTGCAGGCCGGTCGCCTGGGCCCGTGAGGGTGGCGTCGTGTGGATCGACACCCATTGCCATCTCGACGCCGCGGAATTTGACGCGGACCGAGATGCCGTTCGTCATGAGGCACGCGCAGCAGGTGTGAGCCTGTGCGTGTATCCGGCGGTGGATGTCCGCACGTTCACCGCCGTGCAGCAACTGGCCCAGCGTCACCACGACGTGTATGCCCTGGGTATCCATCCCCTCTACACCCCGCATGCGTACTCCTCTCATCTGGATGTGCTGAGCCAGGCCTTGCAAGCGCAGCGGTCGGATCCGCAACTGGTGGCGGTGGGGGAAATCGGGCTGGATGGCTTTGTGCCTGGCCTGGACATGGCCACACAACTGGCTTTTTTCCGTGCACAACTGGAACTGGCGCGCGCGCATGATCTGCCAGTCATTCTGCATGTGCGCCGCTCGGTCGAGTTGGTGTTGCAGCAGCTACGCCAGGTGCGGGTGCGGGGGGGCATTGCCCACGCGTTCAATGGCAGCTTGCAGCAGGCGCGGTCGTTCATCGATCTGGGTTTTTGTCTGGGCGTGGGTGGGGCGCTGACCTATGAGCGTGCCACCCGGCTGCGCAACCTGGCCCAGACCGTGCCGCTGGAGGCCCTGGTGCTGGAAACCGATGCGCCCGACATTCCGCCGCAGTGGCTGTACGCCACGGCGCTGGCCCGTTCGCAAGGGCAGCCCCAGGGGCGCAATGCACCGGGGGAGTTGCCACGTATTGGTTCGGTGCTGGCGGGGTTGAAGGGGATGGACCCACTTGCCCTGGCTCAGCAGACAACAGCCAATGCCCAGCGCGTTCTGAACTGCCCCGGCTGAGATACCCTACTGCCTGCGAGCCATGTTGCCTTCACGCACCACCACTTGCCCATCGCATCCAGCCATTTCCCGGGTGGGCGCATTCGCCATTCCTTCAAGACTTTGTTCATGACCCGACGCGCCCGTTCTCTGCCAGACGTCAATTTTTCCGAGTACGGCGATATCCGTTACCTGCACCTGGGTACGCCTTGGGTCCAGGGCTCGATGATGATCGACAAGCCGTATGACATTCATCTGGACTACGTCCAGCGCATGATGGCCTGGCTGTTGTTTGTGCCTCTGGAACGCGTGGGGTCCATGCAGGCCATGCAGTTGGGGTTGGGCGCGGCGGCGTTGACCAAATTCTGCTGGCGCCACCTGCGTATGAAAACCACCGCCATTGAACTCAACCCGCAAGTGGTGGCAGCCTGCCGGTTGTGGTTCAAATTGCCCCCGGATTCGTCCCGTTTGAACGTGGTGCTGGGCGATGCGGCCGAGGTGGCCGCGCATGACCACTGGCGCGGTCAGATCGACGCCTTGCAGGTGGACCTGTATGACCACGAAGCTGCCGCGCCGGTCCTCGACAGTGCTGCCTTCTATGCCGATTGCCGCCAGTTGTTGAGCGAGCACGGGGTCATGACTGTCAATCTGTTTGGGCGTGCCAACCGCTATCCCGAGAGCCTGGACAAAATTCTTCAGGCCTTTGACCCAGCCGGGGTCTGGGTTTTCAAGCCCACCCGCGAAGGTAATACTGTGGTGTTGGCGCAACGCACTCCCCAAGTGCCGAAACGTGGTGCCCTGGCAGCCCAGGCCGAGGCCATCCAGTCGCGCTGGCCCTTGCCTGCCAAGCGTTGGGTGCGGGTGCTCAAGCCTGTCGCGTAAGTGTCTGTCAGAAAGCGGTAAGACACCCGATATCGGGCGCAAACGCCCTATTGGCGCGGGTTTCACCAGGGTATAGGTGGAATCCACATGATTTTTTTCTCCGTCCGCCCTCACAATCCGCCCATCGAAAATTTTCGAGGAGAACTTTTGTGAGCATCAAAAGTCAAAAAGACTTTTTCTCGGGACTGATGTTCCTGGTCGTGGGCGCTGCCTTCGCCTGGGGCGCGACGTCCTATTCCGTGGGTACCGGTGCCCGCATGGGGCCGGGGTACTTTCCCTTGCTGTTGGGCGTGCTGCTGGCCATCCTGGGCAGTGTGATCATGTTCTATTCGCTGGTGGTGGAAACCCCCTCGGGTGACAAGATCGGCACGTTTGCTTGGCGGCCCATTGGCTACATCTTGGGTGCCAACCTGGTGTTCGGTGTGTTGCTGGGTGGTCTGCCCAGCATCAAACTGCCTTCTATGGGGTTGATGGTGGCCATTTACGCGCTGGTGGTGATTGCCAGCAAGGCCGGCGACAACTTCAAGTTGCGCGATGTGCTGATCCTGGCCACCATCCTGGCTGCCGGCAGTTATCTCGCCTTCATTGTGCTGCTGAAGTTGCAGATGCCCGTGTGGCCCACTTTCATCGCTGGTTGAGGAGCAATAAACCATGGATCTGATCGCTAACCTCAGCATGGGCTTCGGCGTGGCCTTCACGCCCATCAACCTGCTGTACGCCTTCATCGGTTGTATGTTGGGCACCCTGATTGGGGTGTTGCCGGGCATTGGACCCGTCGCCACCATCGCCATGTTGCTGCCTGCCACTTATGCGCTGCCCCCCGTGTCCGCGCTGATCATGTTGGCCGGTATTTATTACGGTGCCCAGTACGGTGGTTCCACCACCGCCATTCTGGTGAACCTGCCGGGTGAGTCGTCTTCGGTGGTGACCACCATTGACGGCTACCAGATGGCTCGCAAGGGCCGTGCAGGTCCTGCGCTGGCTGCTGCCGGCCTGGGTTCGTTCTTTGCCGGCTCGGTCGGTACCCTGATCCTGGCGGCTTTTGCGCCGCCGCTCACGGAACTGGCCTTCAAATTCGGCCCGGCCGAGTACTTCTCCCTGATGATTCTGGGCCTGATTGGCGCGGTAGTGCTGGCCTCGGGCTCGCTCCTCAAGGCCATCGCCATGATCATTCTGGGTCTGTTGATGGGCTTGATCGGTACCGACGTGAACTCCGGGGTGGCCCGTTTCAGCTTCGACATTCCTGAACTGACCGACGGCATTGGCTTTGTGACCATTGCCATGGGCGTGTTTGGCTACGGAGAAATCATCAGTAACCTGTCGCGTCCCGATGATGAGCGCGAGGTGTTCACGGCCAAGGTTCAGGGCTTGTTTCCCACCCTGGAAGACTTCAAGAACATGCTGCCTGCCGTGTTGCGTGGCACCACCCTGGGCAGTCTGCTGGGCGTGCTGCCTGGTGGCGGTGCCTTGCTGGCAGCGTTTGCGGCCTACACCATCGAGAAGAAAACCAAGCTGAAGGCCGGTGAAGTGCCTTTCGGTCAAGGCAACATCCGTGGCGTGGCGGCGCCTGAGTCGGCCAACAACGCCGGGGCACAGACCTCCTTCATTCCGCTGCTCACGCTGGGCATTCCGCCCAATGCCGTGATGGCGCTGATGGTGGGTGCCATGACCATCCATAACATTCAGCCGGGCCCACAGGTGATGACCAGCAACCCGCAGCTGTTCTGGGGTCTGATCGCCTCCATGTGGATCGGCAACCTGATGCTGGTAATCTTGAACCTGCCGCTGATTGGCATGTGGATCAAGCTGCTGACCGTGCCTTACCGGTTCCTGTTCCCTTCCATCGTGTTGTTCTGTGCAATTGGTGTGTATTCCACCAACAATAACACCTTTGATATCTGGATGGTCGCGGCCTTTGGTCTGATTGGTTATCTGTTTATCAAGCTTGGATGTGAGCCTGCGCCGCTGTTGCTGGGCTTTATTCTGGGACCGATGATGGAAGAAAACCTGCGGCGCGCTCTGCTGCTCTCGCGTGGCGACTGGTCGGTATTTGTCACCCGCCCGTTGTCCGGGGGGCTGCTGGCGGCATCCTTGCTCTTGCTGGTGATCGTCTTGCTTCCTTCTGTGAAGTCCAAGCGGGAAGAAGCCTTCGTCGAAGACTGATCTTCCTTGCCCGGGTCGCGTAGGC
>VEQI01000317.1 GCA_018883305.1 Limnohabitans sp.
GTGTATTTCCGTGAGCCCAACATCAACATGGGCATTGGCGCCATGCGGGGGCAGTTGCCGCATCTGGTGGGCGAGCATCTGTTGCGCCATGCCAAGGTGCCAGCCAACACGCCCATGGCACACGCGCTGACCTATCTGGACTTTGAGCGTGCCGCCCAGCGCTATGGCAAGGTCGGCGGCTTTGCGCACTTGGCTACGCTGGTGAAACGACTCAAGGCCAGCCGACCCGGTGCCTTGTTGCTCGATGGCGGAGACACCTGGCAGGGGTCAGGGACTTCGTTGTGGACGCAAGGGCAAGACATGGTCGATGCCTGCAAGCTCCTGGGCGTGGACGTGATGACCGGTCACTGGGAGTTCACACTGGGCATGGAGCGCGTGCAAAAAATCGTGGAGAACGATTTCGCGGGCCGTGTGGATTTCGTCGCGCAGAACATCAAGACCGCCGATTTTGGCGACCCGGTGTTCAAGCCCTATGTGATGCGTCAGATCAACGGCGTGTCTTGCGCCATCATTGGGCAAGCGTTTCCCTACACACCCATTGCCAACCCACGGTATTTCGTGGCGGACTGGGAGTTCGGCATTCAAGAGCAGAACCTGCAGGCGCAAGTGGACGAGGCACGCGGCAAGGGGGCACAAGTGGTGGTGGTGCTCAGCCACAACGGCATGGACGTGGACCTGAAGCTGGCCAGCCGCGTGCGCGGCATCGATGCCATCCTGGGCGGTCACACGCATGACGGCATGCCGGTGCCCACGCTGGTGAGCAACCCGGGCGGCAAGACCATCGTCACCAATGCGGGGTCCAACGGCAAGTTTCTGGGCGTGATCGACTTTGACGTCAAGAGCGGCCAGGTGCAAGATTTCCGTTACAGCTTGCTGCCGGTGTTTTCCAATCTGTTGCCGGCCGATCCCGCGATGCAGGCACTGATCGACCAGGTGCGCGCCCCTTTTCTCGCCAAGCTACAAGAACCGCTGGGTGTGACGGAGGGCTTGCTGTACCGACGCGGCAATTTCAATGGCACCGGCGATCAACTGCTGGTCGATGCGCTGATGGCCGTGCAGGATGCCGAGATTGCGTTCTCACCGGGCTTTCGTTGGGGTACCACATTGTTACCCGGGCAGACGATCACACGCGAGTGGTTGCTCGACATGACAGCCACCACCTATTCCTATGCCACCGTCACCTCCATGACGGGCGAGATGATCAAGACCATTCTGGAAGACGTGGGTGACAACCTGTTCAACCCGGATCCGTACTACCAACAGGGTGGCGACATGGTGCGCGTGGGTGGCCTGCAGTACAGCTGCGATCCCACAGCGCCCATGGGTCGGCGTATTGGTGACATGCGTTTGAAGGGGCAACTCATCGACCCCAACAAATCATACAAAGTCGCTGGCTGGGCGCCCGTGGCAGAAGCCGCACGCGAACAAAAGCTGCCCATGGTCTGGGATGTGGTGACGCAGTGGCTGCGTGCGCAGGGCGGACGCATCCAGCCGCGTCAATTGCAGTCGCCGCGTATCACCGGGGGATTGCCCAATCCGGGGGTGGTGTCATGAGTCTGCATTCGCGCGCAGTGATGTCAGCGAAGTCCACCGCGCTGTCTCGTCGTCGCTGGTTAGGACTGGCTGCCAGCGGTGGGTTGGTACTGGCGGGCTTGAACCCCGAGGTGCAAGTCATGGCCCAGCAAGCGAGTCAGTTCGTGATGGGCCCGCCCATGCCCGACATTGCGCCCGTGCAAGTCTCGCCGCGTGTGTGGGTGGTGCCGGCGGCCGATGGATTTCCCACGCCCGCCAACCAGGGCATGATGTCCAACGTGACCTTTGTGGTGACCTCGGCCGGTGTGGTGATTCTGGATTCGGGCAGTTCGTTGCAAATCGGTCAGATGGTGATCCGCATGATTCGGCGCATCACGCCGTTGCCCGTGGTGGCGGTGTTCAACAGCCATCACCATGGCGATCACTGGCTGGGCAACCACGCCTTTGTGCAAGCCTTTGGCGAGAACCTCCCCATTTACTCGCTGGCCGGCACGCGCGAGTTGATTGCAGGCGTGGCCGGCAACGAGTGGCGCGCCATGATGGAACGCTGGACCAACCAGTCCACCGCCGGCACCAAGACCGTGTTGCCCAACCGCACCGTGACCTCGGGTCAAGCCATCTTGATTGGCGACATCACATTCCGCATGCACCACTACAGCCAGGCGCACACCCTGGCCGATCTGTGCGTGCAGGTGGAGCAAGAGCGTGTCACCCATGTGGGCGACATCGCCATGACCAACCGCATTGCCAACTTCGATGACGGGTCGTATCGCGGCACCTTCACCTACTACGAGCGCTTGCGTGCCGCCACCGGCGAGCAGATGTGGGTGCCCGGCCACGGCGAGAGTCGCCGTGACTTGCTGCAGACCTACGAAACTTTGTTGCGCGGCATCTGGGAGCCTTGCCTCCAAGCCGTGAAGGACGACAAGTCCGAGGCCGAGGCCAAGGCCCTGGTGTTGAAGGACGCACGCGTTCAGGCTCGCGCTGCTACCATGCAGGGGTTTGACGGCAACATCGGCAAATACATCAGCCTGGCTTACCTCGAAGCTGAAAAAGAAGCGTTCTGACCATGACCCACTCTGCCGACTGGCTCCCGCATCTTGCACACTGGGGCGCCTTCTCGGCTCGCTGGGATGGACAGGCCCTGCAGGTGCGACCGCACCCCAACGATCCGGACCCGAACGCACTCATTCATAACTTGCCCACGGCGCTGCACCACCGAGCGCGTGTGGCTCAGCCCATGGTGCGTCGCGGTTGGCTGGAGCGTGGTCCGGGGCCAGACAACCAACGCGGACGTGAAGAATTCGTGCCGCTGCCTTGGGACGAAGCCCTGGACCTGGCCGCGCGCGAATTGAAGCGCGTCCATGCGCAGCACGGTGCCGAGGCCATCTTCGGGGGCTCCTACGGCTGGTCAAGCGCGGGGCGTTTCCATCACGCGCAAAGTCAAGTGCACCGCTTTCTCAATGCCACCTTCGGGGGGTATGTGAAATCGGTCAACACCTACAGCTCGGGTTCGTCCATGGTGCTGTTGCCGCACATCCTGGGGGGCATGGAAGAGGTGGCGCGTCGCAATGTCACCTGGACGCAAATTGCCGAGCACACCGAGGTGGTGCTGGCCTTCGGTGGCATGGCGGTTCGCAACACGCAAGTGGCCAGCGGTGGTGTGAGCCAGCATGTGGAGCGGCCCTCCATGGCTGCCGCTGCGCAAAGGGGCTGTCGCTTCATCAACATCAGTCCGCTGAAAGATGATCTTCCGCCAGAGGCCCGCGCCGAGTGGCGCCCTGTCAAACCCGCCACCGACACGGCATTGATGCTGGCGCTGGTGCACACACTGGTCACGGAAGGCCTGCATGACCAAGGCTTCATTGACCGGTACTGTCATGGGTGGGCCGAATTTTTACGCTACTTGCTGGGCAAGCGGGATCAGCAACCCAAGGACGCGCAATGGGCCGCCCCGATCTGCGGTTGGCCGGCCGAAGAAATTGTGCAAATGGCTCGCTCCTTGACCGGGCGACGGGTGCTGGTGGTGGTGGCCCATTCGCTGCAACGGTCACGCCATGGCGAACAACCCGTGTGGATGGCGGCCGTGCTGGCCAGCGTGCTGGGACAGATTGGCATAGCGGGCGCGGGCTACAACTATGCGCTGGGCTCGCTGGCGCATTATGGGCACCGATACAACACGGTGGGCGTGACGGCCTTGCCGCAAGGTCGCAATGGGGTCAAGGCCTTCATTCCGGTGGCGCGCATTGCCGACATGCTGCTGCACCCCGGCGACCCGTTTGATTACGATGGCCATCGTCACACGTACCCGCACATCAAGCTGGCCTACTGGGCCGGCGGCAATCCCTTTCATCACCATCAGGACCTGCACCGTTTGCGCGAAGCTTTCTGTCGGCTCGACACTTTGATCGTGAACGAAATTG
>VEQI01000318.1 GCA_018883305.1 Limnohabitans sp.
GCATGTTGAAGTACCTCAACCAGAACCTGTGAGGTTGACGCATGAAGCCTTTGATTCCTCTTTGCGCGGCCCTGCTGCTGCAAGCCTGCGCCAGTGTCAGCGAACCGCCCGCCGTGCTGGCGCCGTCGCCCGAGTTCGCGCCGGTGTACCCGCTGTCCACCAATGCCAGCCGTCCTGTGACGGGTGGCATTTACAGCAACCGTCCCAGCGATTCCTGGTTTGGTCGTGGTCGCAACTACCAGGTGGGCGATCTCATCACTGTTATCTTGAACGAGTCGACGCAAGCCGCCCGTTCGCAAAATTCAGACATTAGCCGTGAATCCAAGAACACGGCAGTGCCCCCGGGCCTGAGCACGCAGGTGGGCAAGCTCAACCCCATCTTGCAGGGCGTGGACCTGAGTCAGTCCACCATTGACTCCAAGGGCAAAGGCACGGCGGACCAAAAGGCCAGCCTGGCGGGCTCTGTCACGGTCACCGTGATCGACATCCTGGCCAACGGCAATCTGGTGGTGCGTGGCGAGAAAAAACTGGGACTGGCCGAAGGCACGGAAGTGATTCAGGTGTCTGGCGTGATCCGTCCGCAGGACGTGGGTCCGAACGGCACGGTGCAGTCACTGCGCCTGGCCAATGCACAGATTGCTTATCGCGGCACGGGTGACCTGGCCAACGCCACCAAGGTGGGTTGGGGCACCAGCATGCTGCATAAATTCTGGCCCTTCTAAGGTGTGAACAGATGATGCCTTCTTTCATTCGTGGTGTGCGCTGGTTGGTGGTGACGGCCTTGTGTGTGGCTGCTCAAACCGCCATGGCCGACCGTGTCAAGGACTTGACCACGGTGGCGGCGCAGCGCCCCAACATGCTGATTGGCTTCGGCTTGGTGGTGGGTTTGCAGGGCACGGGGGATGACGCCTCGGTGCCGTTCACCACGCAGAGCATGAAGGCCTTGTTGTCGCAGCTGGGTGTGCGCATTGATGGCCCGCTGTCGGATTTTGAACAGGTGACGGCCACCAGCCGGATTGACATCAAGAACACCGCGGCGGTGATGGTGACGGCTGAGCTGCCGGGCTTTGCCAAGCCGGGGCAGCGTGTGGATGTCAACGTCTCTGCCATCGGCAAGGCCAGTAACCTGCGTGGCGGCAACCTGGTGTTGACCGCACTGCGTGGCGTGGATGGTGAAATTTATGCCTTGGCCCAGGGCAACCTGACGGCCACCGGCATTGATGCGCAAGCAGCCGGCTCCAAAGTGGCTATCGGCGTGCCCACGTCGGCCCGCGTGCCGGGTGGCGCGATTGTGGAACGCCTGGTGGACAACCCCTTCGACAAAGCAGAGAAGGTGGTGCTGAATTTGCGTGACAACGACTTTTCCACCACGACCGCCATCGTGAACGCCATCAATGGCAAATTTGGTGGCGATGTGGCGGAGGCGATGGACGGTGTCTCCATTGCCGTGCGCGCGCCCATGGATCTCAATCAGCGTGTGGCTTTCATGAGCATGCTGGAGAACATTGATGTCAAACCCGGTGAACCACCGGCCCGCGTGGTGATCAATTCGCGCACCGGCACCGTGGTGATCAACCGCGCGGTGCGTGTGACTGCCGCTGCTGTTTCCCATGGCACGATTTCCGTGGCCATCAGCGCCACCAACGAAGTGTCGCAGCCCAATGCCTTGTCGCAGGGGCAGACCGCCGAGGCGCAGAACGCCCAGGTCAATGTGAACGAACCCAACAAGCCGATGTTCCTGTTCCAACCGGGCGTGGATTTGCGTGACATCGTGGACGCCGTCAACCAGGTGGGTGCATCACCCTCGGCACTGATCGCCATTCTGGAAGCCCTCAAGAGCTCAGGCAGCCTGCGCGCCGAGCTGGTCATCATCTGACGGATCTTGCCATGAACGAGACCACCGCACTCCCATCCGCCCGGTCCTATCTGGACTTTTCGGGCCTGGGCGAGTTGCGTGGCAAAGCCCAGCAGAACGACGACTCGGCCCTGCGTGAAACGGCCCAGCAGTTTGAAGCGCTGTTCATCCAGATGATGCTCAAGTCCATGCGGGATGCGAACAACGAGATGAAGAGTGATCTGGTGCAATCCGATGCCGCAGAAACCTTCGAGGGCATGTACGACAAGGAAGTCTCGGTCAAGCTGGCGCAGCGTAATGCGCTGGGCCTGGCGGATTCCATTGTGCGTAATGTCAAGCAGACACAGACCACGCTCAGCGCGGCCGATGCGCTCAAGCAGCGCGCAACCGCTGGCATGCTGCTGAACACGCCCACCGCGCCCATGGCTCTGCACCGCGATGCCTCCAAGCCGATGCCGCTGATCAAGCCCTACACCAAACCGCTGCCGGCACGGTCCCCTGCAACGCCCGAGGTGAAGCATGAGTGACATTCTGGGCATTGCCAGTGGCGGGGTCATGGCCTATCAGCGTGCGCTGAGTTCGGTCAGTAACAACATCGCCAACGTCGGGACGGACGGCTACACACGCCAGACGTCAGAGCTGAGTGCCAACCTGCCTGCCAAGGTGGGTGCGTCTTATTTGGGCACCGGTGTGATGTTCACGGCGGTGAAGCGCGCCTACGACGAATTTGCCGACAGCAACCTGCGCAAGAGCACCAGCGACCTGATGGGCCAGGAACCCATGGTGACCTATACCCAGCGCATCATCGACATCATGGGTGACAAGAGCGTGGGCTTGAACTCGGCGCTGGACACCTTCTTTGGTGCAGCCATCAATCTGTCGACGGATCCGGCCTCCACCGTGCAGCGCACCGCTTTCCTGCGCGCCACCGATGGTCTGACGTCACGTTTTGCCGAACTCTCGGGCCAGCTGGACCTGGTGGCCGATGAGGCCACCCAGGCCATGCAAAGCAATGTGGGGCAATTCAACAGCCTGGCTGGCCAGCTGGCGTTGCTGAACGGACAACTCAATCGCGAGGCCGATGTGAAAAATCAGCCGGCGGAGCTGCTGGACCGGCGCGATTTGCTGTTGCGCCAAATGGCCGAATTTGCGCCGGTGAAAGTCAAGACGCAGCCCAATGGCGGCGTGGTGGTGAGCGTTGGCACGGGCACTTCTCAGTCCGTGGTGGTTGAAAAGACCACTGCCCGCCCCATCGGTATCGACACCACCAACGGAAAGTTGAATTTTGTTCTTGACCCGTATGGCGATGCCACGGCGATGGAAGACATCAGCACCGGCAAGCTCGGTGGCCTCACCCGTGTGATGAAGCAGGTGTTGGGCCCGGCACACGACAACCTGGATGCGTTGGCCAAAGTGGTGGTGGATGAAATCAACCAGGTCCAACGCAGCGGCATTGACGGTTATAGCCAGCAAGGACAAGACTTGTTGACCATCAACGCCGATGTACCGCATGTGGCGGCTGCCTTGAGCTTGGCCGTCAAAGATCCGTTGCGTGTGGCCACCGCCTCGCAGTTTCGCGTGAGCGAAGGTGCTCAGAATTCTGACGCCGTGCGGGCCAATGTGACTTACACCAACGCGGACGCTACCAGCCTGGTGAGCAACCCGGGTTTGGTGAATAACGCCAACGCGGCGGCGGGCATTCCCGTCAAGATTGATTCGGATGAAGGCTACCGCTTTATTTCGGATCTGGCCCCGGGCACTGTTTCTCCCACCATTTTTCTGGACCATGCCACGGGCGATCAGCAGTTGCAGATCATCACCGCGGACGGCCGGCACATTGCGGGCAGCACACTCAACCTGGACAACCAGCTGCTGCTCATCAACGGCAAGAACAACTACCCGGACGGCACGCAGTATTCCGACAAATACCTGAACCAGTCGGGCGCCCTGGGGTTTGGGGGCTTGAACGTCTTCTACGGCATCAAGGCCGAGGTGCAGTCATCTCAGATGTTCGATGCCAACGGCAACCTGCTGGACGGCACCACGCAGCCCGCCACCCTGGAAGGTGACCGCGTGCTGCGACCTGCAGGCGCCTACAC
>VEQI01000319.1 GCA_018883305.1 Limnohabitans sp.
AGCCTGCGTTGTGCGGCGGGCTTGGCTTTCTTCGCGGCGTGGGCGGCACACGCCCAATTCCGAGTGGATGTGTCGGGCGTGGGCCTGACCCAAGTGCCCATTGCGTTTTCCCCGTTCCGTGGGGAAGACAACGCCCCGCAACGCATCGCCAGCATTGTGCAAGCGGACCTGGAGCGTAGCGGGCTTTTCCGTGCCTTGGCTGCGGGCCAAGCACTGGATGAAACATCCCGCCCGGATATGTCGGTCATGCGTCAGCGCGGCGCCGATGCCTTGCTCACCGGCAGTGTGACGCGCCTGGCCGATGGCCGCTTTGATGTGCGCTTTCGTCTGTGGGATGTGGTGAAGGCCCAGGACCTGGGTGGTGCCAGTTACGCCGTGGTGGCCGGTGACTTGCGTCTGGCTTCCCATCGCATCGCCGATTTCGTCTATGAAACCCTGACGGGTGACAAGGGCGTGTTCTCCACCCGCATTGCCTACGTGACCAAGGTGGGCGGGAAATACAACCTGTGGATTGCCGACGCCGACGGGGAGAACGCCCAGGCCGCGCTGACCAGCCCTGAACCCATCATCTCACCCAGCTGGTCGCCCACGGGCATGCAGTTGGCCTATGTCTCATTTGAATCCCGCAAGCCGGTGGTGTACGTGCATGACGTGGCGGCAGGCAAGCGACGGGTGGTGGCCAATTTTCGAGGGTCCAACAGCGCACCGGCCTGGTCCCCGGATGGCAAATTTCTGGCCGTCACACTCAGTCGTGACGGTGGCTCACAGATTTATGTCATTCCTGCCGCCGGTGGTGAACCGCGTCGACTCACGCAGTCCAGCAGCATCGATACCGAACCTGCGTACGCCCCCGATGGCTCGGGTATTTATTTTGTCAGCGATCGAGGCGGCTCTCCCCAGATTTACCGCACGCCGGTGATGGGTGGGCCGGTCCAGCGCGTGACCTTCCAGGGCAGCTATAACATTTCCCCCAGCATCAGCCCGGATGGCCGCTGGATGGCCTATATTGCCCGTAACGGCGGCCAATACCGTTTGCACTTGATGGATTTACAGTCCGACAAAATTCAGGCGGTCACGGAGACTTCTGCCGATGAACGGCCCAGCTTTGCGCCCAACAGCCGCCTCATCGTGTATGCCACCCAATTGCAAGGCCGCGAAGCCCTCATGACCACCACCCTGGACGGCCGCATCACGGCCCGACTGGCTGGTCAGGCGGGTGATATTCGCGAGCCCCATTGGGGACCGTTTTTCAAACCTTGACGTTTTCCATTTTCGGTTTTCTATTCCTGTCTTTCCAAACCTGACTTTTCCCAAGGACCTCTCATGAATCGCCTGATCATCATTCTCGGCTTGTTGCTCGGACTTGCCGGCTGCGCTTCCAATGTCAAGCTGGACGATGTGCCTGTAGAAGACAAGACAGGCACGGCCGCCAGCTCGCAAGCACCGCAAGCCAGTTCGTCCGTGGCCACCATCCAGGCCAGCAACATTCCTGGTGTCGACCCTGGCCCCACCGGCGTGAGCAAGGTCATCTACTTTGACTACGACAGCTTCGTGATCAAAGCGGACTCGCAGACGCTCATCGAAGCGCACGCCCGTTACCTGCGCGCCGATAAAAATCGCCGCATCTCCATCGAAGGTCATGCTGACGAGCGAGGTGGCCGTGAGTACAACCTGGCTCTGGGCCAGAAGCGTTCCGAAGCCGTGCGCAAGGCGTTGGGCTTGCTGGGCGTGTCCGATGGTCAACTCGAGGCCGTGAGCTTTGGCAAGGAAAAGCCGGCTGATCCTGGCCATGATGAAGCCGCCTGGGCCAAGAACCGTCGCGCTGAAATCGCCTACCGTTGATGAAGCGCCTGTTGCCTTTGGCGCTGGTACTCGGCGCCTGGCTTCAGCCCGCTGGAGCCGCACTCTTTGAAGACGAGGAGGCACGACGTGCCATCCTCGAGATTCGCCAGCGACTGGACAGTTTGCGTGCGCCAGCGGATTCACAGGCCCGCGAAATCAAGTCACTGAGCGAGGACAACCAGCAACTGCGACGCGCACTGCTGGATCTGCAGTCGCAGATTGAAACCTTGCGGGCTGAGCAATCCCAGCTGCGGGGCGACCGTGATGTGGCCTTGCGTGAGCTGGCGGAAACCCAGCGTCGGATGAAAGACATGACGCAGGCCATTGACGAGCGCCTGCGGCCGCTCGAGCCCATCACGGTAACGATAGACGGTGTGGAATTTCAAGCCCAGCCTGCCGAGAAGCGGGAATATGAGGCTGCGCTTGCACGTTTCAGAGCGGCCGATTTCGGACCTGCCGCAACGGCATTGGCGGACTTTATTCGACGCTATCCGCAGAGTGGTTACACCGCCTCTGCCTTGTTCTGGCTGGGCAATGCCCAGTACGCCACGCGCGATTACAAAGAAGCCATTCAGAACTTCCGCACCTTGCAGACGGCCGCGCCCAATTACGCACGCATGCCCGATGCCATGCTGTCGATGGCCAACAGCCAGCTGGAGCTCAAGGATGTGAAGGCCGGACGCAAGACGTTGGAAGATCTGACCAAGAAATACCCGCAATCTGAAGCAGCCGAAGCAGCGCGAGAGCGTTTGAACCGGTTGAAGTGACAAGAGACTTGAGGCATGGACACGGTTGACGTCGTTGCGCTGACCCGCTGGGTCCTCTGGGCCGGCTTTGCCGTGGCGTGCCTGTTTGGCGCGCTGGCCCAGCGCACGCACTTTTGCACCATGGGGGCCATCAGCGATGTGGTCAACATGGGCGATTGGACTCGTGCACGTCAATGGGTGCTGGCCATCGGTGTGGCCCTCATGGGCTTTGCCTTGCTCAGTCTTCGCGGTGACATCGACCCGAGCAAAACGCTTTACGCGGGTCCACGACTGATTTGGCTGTCGTGCCTGATGGGTGGCGGCTTGTTTGGCTTTGGCATGGTGCTGTCCTCGGGTTGCGGCAACAAGACCCTGGTGCGTGTGGGCAGTGGTAACCTGAAGTCACTGGTGGTGATGGTGGTGATGGGCGTGTCTGCGTTTGCCACGCTCAAGGGTCTCACCGGTGTTTGGCGCGTGAATACGGTGGATCGGGTCATGGTGGACATGCCGCAAGGCGCGCATCTGGGCGGTTTGCTGCAAGAGGTGTTCTCCTGGCCCGCGCAGTCCTTACAAGTGATGCTGGGGCTGGTCCTGGGCTTGGGGCTGGTGCTGTCGGTGCTGCGTTTCCAGGAAGCGCGTCGTGTTGAAAATCTTCTGGCCGGTACCGGTGCCGGGTTGCTGGTGGTCGCGATGTGGTGGGTCAGTGGGGCATTGGGTCATGTGGCAGAACATCCTGAAACGCTCGAAGAGGTGTACCTGGCCACCAACTCGGGCCGCATGGAGTCGTTGTCCTTTGTGGCACCCATAGCCTATCTGCTGGACTGGTTCATGTTTTTCAGCGACAAGTCCAAAGTGCTCAGCCTGGGCATCGTGTCCGTGCTGGGCGTGATCTTCGGTTCTTTCGTGGTTTCCAAACTGGAGGGCAGCTTCCGCTGGGAAGGATTTGGCAGCGTGGAGGATTTAGGTAACCACCTGGTGGGCGCCGTCATGATGGGCGTGGGCGGTGTCACGGCCATGGGATGTACCGTGGGCCAAGGCCTGAGCGGTGTCTCTACACTCAGCTTGAATGCCTTCATCGCCCTGGCCGCCATCATCGTGGGTGCAGTCCTGGCCTTCAAGTACCAGATGTGGCGCCTGGAGCGTCAACTTTGACCGACGCCGATCTGGCGCGCCGCTTTCAAGGTTTGGAGCGCCTGTACGGCGTGGCTGGTGCTGCCCACATCGCTGCTGATGTCTTATGCGGCTCCGGATCGTACACGGCCAATTTTCGGACTGCTGTCGTTTCTGGGAGGCGTACTGCTGATTCCGGTGTTTGCGTGGCTGCCGTGGCTGCAGGTGCAGCAGGCTGTGC
>VEQI01000028.1 GCA_018883305.1 Limnohabitans sp.
ACGCATGCCGCTGCCAATGCCGCTGTGCCCAGTGTGAAAGATGGCGGGCATCTTGTGCGCATTGATCACTTCGTAGATGGGCCAGGCCATCTTGTCGTAGGGGTGGTAGCCCTGCACCGTGGGGTGAAACTTGAAACCGCGAATACCCTCCTCCCGGATCAGGCGCTCGGCCTCGCGCGCGCCCATCTTGCCTTTGTGGGGATCGATGCTGGCAAACGCAATCATCATGTCGCTGTTTTCCTTGGCCGCCTGCGCAATCTCTTCATTGGGAATGCGGCGGCGTCCCAGTTGTGACTCACTGTCGACCGTGAACATCACCAGGCCAATGCGCTGCTCGCGGTAGTAAGCCACAGTTTCGGCGATCGTGGGCCGACGGTTGCTGCCAAAGAATTTGTCCGCGGCCCGATCGTATTCCTCACCGTAGTTGTCGAACGGGTTCCAGCAACTCACTTCCGCATGGGTGTGAATATCGATGGCGCGCAGATTTTTGTAGTCCATGTGAGGAGTCTCTGGGTAATGACGAGTCAGGAATAACGAGGGTATCACGACCCGCAAATTCCCAGGCACAATCCGCCACCATGACACCTGAACTCAGCCCCTCACAAGCACTTCCCCAAGACGCCCATCAGGCCCTGCTCGTCGGCCGCCTCTGGCAGCCCGGCGTGGGGCCGATACTGGTTCAGGTTCGCCCCGATGGAATTTACGATCTTTCTGGCGTGGCCAGCACCTGCAGTGAACTGCTGGAACGTCCCGACCTCGTCGCGACCATTCGGGCCCATTCCGGTTCGCGCCTGGGCGATGTGGCGGCCGTGTTGGCCAACAGTGACGCCACTTGCCGGCAAGAAGACCAGCCCTGGTTTCTGGCCCCCTGTGATTTGCAAGCACTCAAAGCCGCAGGCGTGACCTTTGTGGCCAGCATGCTGGAGCGTGTCATTGAAGAGCAGGCACGCGGAGATGCCAGCAAGGCCGCCGCCGTGCGTGCGGCCGTGGTGGCCATCATGGGCGACAACCTGTCGTTGGTGAAACCCGGCTCCGAACAGGCCGCGCAACTCAAGCAGGCATTGCTGGCGCAAAACGCCTGGTCACAATACCTGGAGGTGGGCATCGGCCCCGATGCGGAAGTGTTCACCAAGTCGCAGCCGTTGAGCGCCTTGGGCACCGGTGCGGAAGTGGGCTTGCATCCTCGCAGCGAATGGAACAACCCCGAACCAGAAATTGTGCTGGCGGCCAACAGCCGCGGCGAAGTGGTGGGTGCCACCCTGGGCAATGATGTCAACCTGCGTGACTTTGAGGGACGCAGTGCGCTGCTGCTGGGCAAGGCCAAGGACAACAACGGTTCGTGTGCCATCGGCCCCTTCATTCGTCTGTTTGATGAGACCTTCAGCATTGACAGCGTGCGCCGTTGCACTTTATCGATGGAAGTGCGTGGCACCGATGGTTTTGTGATGCAAGGGTCAAGCTCGCTGGCCATGATCAGCCGGGATCCCCTGGACCTGGCCGCACAAGCCATGGGCAGCACCCATCAATACCCGGACGGCATGATGCTGTTTTTAGGCACCATGTTTGCCCCTACCCAGGACCGCCCCATCCCTGGCCGCCCCGCGGGTCAGGGCTTCACGCATGTGGTGGGCGACGTGGTTCGCATCTCCACGCCAGACCTGGGCACCCTGGTCAATCGTGTCAATACCAGTGACCGTATCCCACCATGGACCTATGGCGTGCGGTCGCTCATGCAGGACCTGGCTCAACGCAATTTGAAGCACGGTTGATGAACCGCAGGCACGTCTGACACGGATGACTTACGCTGGCGAGGCGGCGACCTTCGGTTTCCTGGGTCGCCCTCCCAGCTTGCCATTGGCCCTGGCGGCGGCGGCTTTGGCGGCGGAGGTAGCCTTGCCACCTGCCTTGCCCATTTGAGCCGCCATCCACTGTTTGCTGCCTAGAAAGCCCTCCAGCAGAGAAGGCAGGTAGAAGTCCACATCCAGCTCAGGAAAGTAAATGCCCAGCCCCGAGGGTGACACTTCTATGCTCTCCAGCGCCTGGGGCAATGCGCCAGCCAACCCCTCCACGTCCTGAGGCCGAAACGTGAGGATGAGCCCGGTATTGAGCTCGATCACCACACGGGCGGTCTCATGGTCGAAGTAGGTTTTGATGGCGCCAGGCGTCTGGTTCACCCGTGCGGTGGCCCGACGAGTCGCGGCGACAAATGCTTCTTCAGTGATAGCCATGAATGCGTCTCCAATGACGGGACAAATCTTCGTGCCGATGATCCAATTGCCGTGCGATGTCGGATACCTTTGCGTGGCTGAGGCCATAGACCTCTCTGAGCAATGCAGGTCCGCCTGGGCACTGCAACCGAAACACCACCTCTCCATCGGCCCCCATCACATGAACATGTGGCGGTCGATGGTCATTCGAGTAGATGACCACTCGGTACCCTTTGAATCGTTCGACAGTTGCCATTCTACATAACCCAATCGATTTGGTTTAAAAATTTATTCACATGGTTGTGAGACCCAAGGTCAGGCTAACGCAGCCTCTGGTTCAACAGGGAAAGTGCCGCTCGCAAAAATCCACCAAAAACAAATACCAAAGGATTCAAATAAAAGGGCTTGAAGGGAAGCGGATACCAGGACCTGCTTTTTTTCATCACCCAGACTTGAAACAGGGTTTTTCGCCCCTAGGTGATGCGCAAGCTTTCTTTTCACTCGCATCATGTCCGACAAGCCTCAGACCGAACCCGGCGCCGCCCCCGATCAACCTGGCGGGCCAATCCCCGAATCCCCCGCCACAGCATCCCACCCGGCTTCAACCCCAGAAGCCGCTGAAGCCGATCCGCTGACGCAGGCACTGGCAGAAGTAGCGGTCCTTCAAGCCAAGGTGACGGAGCTCCAGGATCAATATTTGCGCGGCCAGGCGGAGGTTCAAAACGCCCGGCGCCGTGCCGATGAAGAAGTCTCTAAGGCGCGCAAGTTCGCGGTGGAATCTTTTGCCGACAGCATGCTGCCGGTGATTGATTCTCTGGAAGCCGGCCTGGCCATCCAGGAAGCCACCACGCAACAGATCCGTGAAGGCGCCGAGGCCACCTTGCGGCAACTCAAGAGCGCCCTGGAACGCAACAAGGTGTTGGCGATCGACCCGGCCGTGGGCGCCAAGTTCGACCCGCATCAGCACCAGGCCATCAGCATGGTGCCCGCCGATCAAGAGTCCAACACCGTCGTCAGCGTGCTGCAAAAAGGCTACCTGATTGCCGATCGCGTGCTGCGCCCCGCGCTGGTCACGGTGGCGGCCCCCAAATAAAACGCGGCATGTGTTCCGTCATATAGCCTGCTTGGCAACTTGACCCTTGAACTGCGCCAACCCATCCACAGATTCACAACAGATTGATTGAAACCGGCGAGTCGCCCAACGCCTCGCCACACCGGAGAACACCATGGGAAAAATCATTGGCATCGACCTCGGCACCACCAACTCGTGCGTGGCCATCATGGAAGGCAACACCACGCGCGTGATTGAAAACGCCGAAGGCGCACGCACCACACCCTCCATCATTGCTTATCAAGAAGATGGTGAAATTCTGGTGGGCGCTTCTGCCAAGCGTCAGGCCGTCACCAACCCCAAGAACACCCTGTACGCGGTCAAGCGCCTGATCGGCCGTCGCTTCGAGGAAAAAGAAGTCCAGAAGGACATCGACCTCATGCCCTACACCATCGCCAAGGCCGACAACGGTGACGCCTGGGTGGAAGTGCGTGGCAAGAAACTCGCGCCCCCGCAGGTCAGCGCCGAGGTGCTGCGCAAGATGAAGAAAACCGCCGAAGACTACCTCGGCGAAGAAGTGACCGAGGCCGTGATCACCGTGCCGGCTTACTTCAACGACTCTCAGCGTCAGGCCACCAAGGATGCCGGTCGCATTGCCGGACTGGAAGTCAAGCGCATCATCAACGAGCCCACCGCTGCAGCCCTGGCCTTTGGTCTGGACAAGCAAGAGCGAGGCGACCGCAAGATTGCGGTGTATGACCTGGGCGGCGGCACGTTCGACGTGTCCATCATCGAGATCGCTGACGTCGATGGCGAAAAACAGTTTGAAGTGCTCTCCACCAACGGCGACACCTTCCTGGGTGGCGAAGACTTCGACCAGCGCATCATCGACTTCATCATTGCCGAGTTCAAGAAAGAGCAAGGCGTGGATCTGTCCAAGGACGTGCTGGCCCTGCAACGTCTGAAAGAGGCGGCCGAGAAGGCCAAGATCGAATTGTCGTCCTCGGCCTCGACCGACATCAACCTGCCCTACATCACGGCAGACGCCTCTGGTCCCAAGCACCTCAACATCAAGCTCACCCGCGCCAAACTGGAGTCGCTGGTGGAAGAGTTGATTGAGCGCACCATTGCCCCCTGCCGCACGGCCATCAAGGATGCCGGCGTGAGCGTGGGCGACATCCACGACGTCATCCTGGTGGGTGGCATGTCCCGCATGCCCAAGGTGCAGGAGAAGGTCAAGGAGTTCTTCGGCAAGGAGCCACGTAAGGACGTGAACCCCGACGAAGCCGTGGCCGTGGGCGCTGCCATCCAGGGCCAGGTGCTCTCGGGCGACCGCAAGGACGTGCTGCTGCTGGACGTCACCCCGTTGTCCCTGGGCATTGAAACCCTGGGCGGCGTGATGACCAAGATGATCACCAAGAACACCACCATCCCGACCAAGTTCGCCCAGACCTTCTCCACGGCCGACGACAACCAGCCGGCCGTGACCATCAAGGTCTTCCAGGGTGAGCGCGAGATGGCCAGTGGCAACAAACTGTTGGGCGAGTTCAACCTCGAGGGCATTGCCCCCGCCCCTCGCGGCACCCCGCAGATCGAAGTGTCGTTCGACATCGACGCCAACGGCATCCTGCACGTAGGTGCCAAGGACAAGGGCACGGGCAAGGAAAACAAGATCACCATCAAGGCCAACTCCGGTTTGTCCGAGGACGAGATCCAGAAGATGGTGAAAGACGCCGAGCTCAACGCGGAAGAGGACAAGAAAAAGCTGGCTCTCGTGCAGGCCCGCAACCAGGGCGATGCCGCCGTGCACAGTGTTCGCAAGAGCCTGAGCGAACATGGTGACAAGCTGGATGCTGGCGAGAAAGAGAAGATCGAAGCCGCCGCCAAGGATCTGGAAGAAGCGCTCAAGAGCGACGACCAGTCAGCCATCGAGTCCAAGACTGAAGCGCTGATGACCGCCAGCCAAAAACTGGGCGAGAAGGTTTACGCGGACATGCAGGCTCAGCAAGCGGCTGCCGGTGCAGGTGCGGCGGCTGCCGATGCCGGTGGTGCAGCCAAGCCGGCCGACGACAATGTCGTCGATGCCGAAGTCAAGGAAGTGAAGAAAGGCTGAGCCCCTTGACCCACGCGCTCGCCGCGCCCGGACCCGTTCAAGGGCTGGCGCGGCGACGTCGTTTCAACAGGATCCATCACCATGGCCAAACGTGACTTTTACGAAGTCCTGGGCGTTCCCAAAAACGCCAGCGAGGACGAAATCAAGAAGGCGTACCGCAAGCTCGCCATGAAGTACCACCCTGACCGCAACCAGGGTGAGGCGGGCAAGGAAGCCGAGGTCAAATTCAAAGAGGTCAAAGAGGCCTACGAGATGCTCTCGGACGCGGAGAAGCGCGCCGCCTATGACCAATACGGACATGCTGGCGTCGACCCCAACATGCGCGGTGGCCCAGGCGGGGCACAAGGCTTTGGCGGCTTTGCCGATGCCTTCGGCGACATCTTCGGCGACATCTTTGGTCAAGGCCGCCGACCTGGCGGCGGCGGCGGTGGTCGTCAGGTGTACCGTGGCAACGATCTGAGCTATGCCATGGACATCACGCTGGAAGAAGCGGCCTTGGGTAAAGATGCCCAGATCCGTATTCCCAGCTGGGAAGAATGCGACACCTGCCACGGTACGGGCGCCAAGCCGGGCACCTCGGCCAAGACCTGTGGCACCTGTCAGGGCAGTGGCACGGTCCAGATGCGTCAAGGCTTTTTCAGCGTGCAGCAAACCTGCCCGCACTGCCGCGGCAGTGGCAAGATCATCCCCGACCCTTGCACCAGCTGCCATGGTCAAGGCAAGATCAAGAAGCAAAAGACCCTGGAAGTCAAAATCCCTGCCGGCATTGACAGTGGCATGCGCATTCGTAGCACCGGCAATGGTGAGCCGGGCACCAACGGCGGCCCGCCTGGTGACTTGTACATCGAGATCCGCATCAAGAAACACGACATCTTTGAGCGTGACGGTGACGATCTGCATTGCGCCGTGCCCGTGAGTTTCACCACAGCGGCCCTGGGCGGTGAAATCCAGGTACCCACTCTGCAAGGTGAAGCGGCCATCGATTTGCCTGAGGGCACACAAACCGGCAAGCAGTTCCGCTTGCGCGGCAAGGGCATCAAGGGTGTGCGCTCAAGTTATCCTGGCGACCTGTACTGTCATGTGACAGTGGAGACACCCGTCAAGCTCACCGAGCATCAGCGCAAGTTGCTGCGTGAGCTCGATGAATCCTTGCGCAAGGGTGGCCACAAACACTCCCCCACAGAGGGCGGATGGGCGGACAAGCTGAAAAACTTTTTCAGCTGATCAACAAGGCCAGCGACTGGCGTGCTCCGGCACCAGGGCACGCCAGCCCAGTTCCCTTTCGATGCGCTGGCGCAAGGCATCGCTGGCCTGCATTTCACCGTGCACCACATAGACCTGGTCCGGTGGCGCAGGCATGCGTTTGAGCCAGGCCAACAATTGACGCCGATCGGCATGTGCCGAGGCTGACCCCAGTTGCACCACTTCCGCACGCACCGGCACGTCTTGCCCATGGATGCGCAAGGTATCACTGCCCGCAGCCAGCGTGGCGCCACGCGTTCCTGCGGCCTGAAACCCGGTCAGGATCACCATGTTGCGGTGATAGGGCAAATTCAACGACAGATGATGCAGCACGCGACCGCCCGTGGCCATGCCGCTGGCCGCCAGGATCACCATCGGGCCATGATGTCGCGCCAGGGCCTTGGATTGCTCGGTCGTCTCGATCATGCGCGCCACATGCGACAAGCCTTGCAGGTCATTGGCATTCAGCCGGTGATCATGCGGATGGCGCGCGTACAGGGCCGTGGCATGGATGGCCATGGGGCTGTCCAGGAAAACAGGCAAGCCATGCGGAATTTCATCGCGGGCCTTGAGTTTGGCAATGGCATGCAACACCGCTTGTGCTCGCCCCACCGCAAACACGGGCACCACCGCTACACCGCCACGTGCGGCCACGCGCTGCAAGGCCACGGCCAGCTCGGCCTCCACGGCTTCATCCGGATGGTCACGATCGCCGTAGGTCGATTCGATCAACACGGTGTCGGCTGCTGGTGGCGGATCGGGGGGGAGCATCAGCACATCATCGTCGCGGCCCAGGTCCCCGGAAAACAGCAGCCGCCGTCCCGCCACCTCGATCAGCACACTGGCAGCGCCCAAAATGTGTCCTGCGCGATGAAAGCTGACCCGCCAGCCTTTGATGGGCGAAAACACCTGGTGCCAGGGCTCGGCGTGCAGCAGCGGCAGGCTGTTGACCGCATCCTCTCGGGTGTAGAGCGGGCGCGCCGGATGATGTCGAGAGTAACCGTGCCGATTCACGAAGGCCGCGTCCTCCTCTTGCAGATGTCCGCTGTCGGGAAGCAAGATGGCACACAGGTCACGGGTGGCGGCCGTGGTGTGCACAGGGCCACGAAAGCCCTGCGTCGCCAGCAAGGGCAAATAGCCGCTGTGGTCCAGGTGTGCATGCGTCAACACCACGGCATCGATGTCGCCAGGTGCCACGGGCAAAGCCGCCCAGTTGCGCAAACGCAGCTGCTTGTAGCCCTGGAACAGCCCGCAATCCACCAGCAAACGACGCCCCTGATGCTCCACCAGATACTTGGAGCCCGTGACCGTATCGACCCCACCCAGAAAAGTGATATTGACGCTCATGCGCCAAGTATGCGCCTAAAAGCTGTCACCATGTTGGAGGACAATCCGCGCTCATGAAGATTTCTTCCCGTTCATCCTTGCCCTTGGTACTGGCCGGCAGTGCCTGGCTGGCGCTGGCCGGCAATGTGCCGCTGTGGCTGGCCATGTGGCGACTGCCCGAGCTGCATGGATGGCGTGGTGGCTTGCTGGCTGCCGTGATGGCGGGGATGGTGTTCAGCCTGTGCGTGTCGTTCCTGGCCCTGCTCAATTGGCGCGGACTCCTTCGGCCCGCCATGGTGCTGCTCACGCTCATCACCGCCTTGAGCACGCACTACATGTTGAGCTATGGCATCGTGATCGACACACCCATGGTCATCAACGTGTTGCAAACCGACAGCAAGGAAGCGCGCGATCAACTGAGTCTGTCCGTTTTGCTGACAGTCTTGTTGCTGGTGTTGCCGCTGACCTGGTGGTTGTGGCGTCGACCGCTCACCTGGCCGAGCTGGATCGTGCAAGGTGTTCACAACCTGGGCTTGATGCTGGCCGGCGTGGTGGGCACCTTGCTGCTCACCTATCTGAGCTTTCAGGATTTCTCCACCCTGATGCGCAATCAGACACAGTTGCGCTACCTCATCAACCCGCTCAACTCGCTGTATGCGCTGGCAGAGGTGGTGCTGCTGCCGGCCCAAATCGATCAGCACATTCAAGTTCTGGGTGATGATGCGCGCATCCTGCCTTTGCCCGTGAAAGGGGCTCACCCCACGGGCGATCACACTCAGCCTTGGGGCAAGCAACCACCCTTGCTGGTGATCGCGCTGGGCGAGACGGCGCGCAGTGCCAACTTTTCGCTCAACGGGTATGACCGCAACACCAACCCGGCACTGTCGCAACAAGACGTGCTGAGTTATCGTCAAGTGACGTCCTGCGGCACCAGCACAGCCGCCTCGCTGCCTTGCATGTTTTCACATCTGGGGCGTGAGGGGCATGAAGCGCGCACGGCGGAGTATGAAAACCTGCTCGATGTGCTGGCCCATGCCGGCTATCGCGTGCTGTGGATCGACAACCAGTCGGGATGCAAGGGCTTGTGCGACCGCATTGAATCGGTACGTACCAGCCAACTGCCGGTGTTTGCGTCTTGCCCGCAAGGAGAATGCAGTGATGACGTGCTGTTGCCGGTGCTCAAGTCTCAGCTGGATGCGCCCCCTTCGTCACCCCGTGCAACCAAGTACGCAGGCACGGTGGTCGTGCTGCATCTCATGGGCAGTCACGGACCTGCTTACTTCAAACGCAGTCGCGACCCCTTCAAACCTTTCCAGCCCGAATGCAAGAGCATCGTCCTGTCGGACTGCTCCACGCAAGAGATCGTGAACGCTTATGACAACTCCCTGGTCTACACCGACCACGTGCTGTCCACCTTGATTGAATGGTTGAAGGAGCGCTCTGCGCAAAGCCCCACGGGCTTGCTGTACGTGTCCGACCACGGTGAGTCATTGGGCGAAAACAGCCTTTACCTGCACGGCATGCCCTACGCCATTGCCCCTCGGGTGCAGACCCACGTGCCGATGATCACCTGGTGGTCGGCTCGTTTTCAGGAAGTGCGTGGCATTCGGCAGGCGTGTCTGAAGCAAGATCTGGATCGGCCGCTGTCGCATGACCATTTGTTTCACTCGGTCCTGGGTCTGATGCGGGTTCAAACGCAGGCCTACAAGCCGGAGCTCGATCTCTTTCGTCGTTGTGACCCGCACGCGTCGCGCTGATATCCATCCCGACCTCTGACCCAAGCGATCAGAACAAACTGGCCTGACCATCCAGGGATGGCGCATGAAACGCATCCGTTCTCAAGTTCCAGGAGGATTGATTCATCCCTAGCTGCCGGCAAGCTCGCTCAAAACGCTGTTTGAACAGGTCTGCCCACAAACCTGTGCCACGACCACGCACACCAAAGCGCGCGTCGTAGTCCTTGCCGCCACGCATGGCCTGCACACACGACATCACACGGGCAGCGCGATCTGGATAGTGCTGATCCAGCCATTGCCTGAAGAGTGGCGACAACTCCCAGGGCAGACGCAAGATGGTATAGAAGGCGCGACGGGCACCGGCCTCACGCGCAGCGGCCAAACAGGCCTCCATGTCCACATTCAAAAACGGAATTTGCGGCGCCACGCTCACCCCCACTGGAATGCCCGCCTCGCTCAAGGCGCGGATCATCTGCACGCGTCGATGCGGTGCTGCCGCGCGCGGCTCCAGACGGCGTGACAAGTCAGCGTCCAGGGTGGTGAGCGTCACCAGCACGGCCACCAGGCCCTCACGCGCCAGGTCCGCCAAAATGTCCAGATCGCGCAGCACGCCACTGCCCTTGGTCACCAGAGCGCAGGGATGACGCGTGTCACGCATCACCTCCAGCACCTGACGCGTCAGCCGCCATTCGCGCTCAATGGGCTGGTAGGCATCGGTCACGGTGCCGATGGCCAGCAGGCGTGGCACGTAAGACGGTCGTGCCAATTCCACACGCAGTTGCTGCGCCACGTTGACCTTGGCCACCAAACGGGTTTCGAAATCCAGGCCCGGCGATAAATTCAGGTAGCTGTGGCTGGGACGCGCATAGCAGTAACTGCAACCATGTTCGCATCCCCGGTAGGGATTGATGCTTTGTGCAAACCCGATGTCGGGTGAGTCGTTACGGGTGATGACACTTCGCGCGATTTCAGGGGTGACCTGGGTGGTGTGCGCGGTCATGCCGGGCAAATACCAGGGGTCGTCCTGTTCCGTGATGGCGTCCAGCCAGACTTCACGCACATCGGCCTCAAAGCGATGCGGATGCCGGGCGGCACTGCCTCGCCCCTTGATGGCATGGACGGGAATGGGCTGGAACGACATGCTGTGATTTTATACAGTATGTCGAAGCCCCTTACAAGAATCGGTCGAGCAGCTTTCGGCTATGCCGGTCCATGCCGGCCAGATGACGGATCAGGTACTGCACCCCATGCGCATCCGACACGATCAGCGTGTTGGCATTCAGGCGGCGGATGTCTTCCTCGCCTTTGAGCACCAGCTCGCTGTCGCCACGCGTGGTCTTGACGCGCCACACGCTGGGCGTGGCAAAACTGCTGACCCCGTACAGGCACAGAATTTCCGGCAGGAACTCACGCCCTTGCAGCGCGGACTCCACGCGCGAACGCTGGGGCTCAGGCAAAGCGTCCAGTCGATCCACCCAGAGAATCTCGCGACCTTCCCGGCTGAGGATGGAGATGCCTTCACGGGGTGTTGCAATGGGGAAGGCTCGAACGGGCACCACACGCTCGTGGAGGGTGCCGTCTTGCAAACGCACATTCCAATGACCCAGCGCATCCTGCTCGATCTCGAAAGGCTCCTGGCGCGCACGTTCATCGGCGGAGAGTTGCACGCCCAGGGGTGACAGTTGTGAGGTCATGGTTGTCTGACTCATGCATCCCCCTCGTCGTGACTTCGAGCGCCATTCATGGCCTCGCGGTCTGCCTCGGCCTGGCGGGCCTGGGCTTCGTAAAGTCGCCAGTAAGCACCTTGACGCGCCATGAGCTCGTCGTGCTGGCCCTCTTCCACCAGTTGTCCTTGCTCCAGCACCACCAGACGGTCGGCACGATGCAAGGTGGACAGACGGTGGGCAATGGCGATGGTGGTGCGACCTTGCACCAGGTTGTCCAAGGCCCGCTGGATCTCCTGCTCGGTCTCGGTGTCCACCGACGAGGTGGCTTCGTCCAGAATCAGGATGCGCGGATTGATCAACAGCGCACGCGCGATGGAAATGCGCTGTCGCTCACCGCCCGACAAACCTTGTCCACGCTCACCCACCAGGGAGTCATAGCCCTGCGGCAATCGCAGGATGAAATCGTGCGCGTGGGCCGCACGGGCCGCCGCCACGATTTCCTCACGAGTGGCATCGGGCTTGCCGTAAGCGATGTTGTCGGCGATGGTGCCAAAAAACAGGTAGGGCTCTTGCAACACCAGCCCGATGTGCCGGCGGTACTCACCCAGCGGCAGATGACGAATGTCCACGCCATCCACCTGGATGGAACCTTCGGTCAGATCATAGAAGCGACAGATCAGGTTGACCAGTGTGCTCTTGCCCGAACCGCTTTGGCCCACCAGCCCAATCATTTCGCCCGGCTGGATGTCCAAGTCCAAGCCGCGAATCACGGCACGGTTGCCGTAGCGAAAGCCAGCGTCCTTGAGCACGATGTGCCCCTGAACGCTGGACAGATGCACCGGATGGGCTGGCTCGGGCACGCTGGAGACATGGTCCAGGATCTCGAAAATGCGCTTGGCCCCGGCCGCCGCCTTTTGCGTGTGTGACACGATGCGACTCATCGAATCCAGACGCGTGTAAAAGCGGCCAATGTAGGCCAGGAAGGCCGTCAACACGCCCACGGTGACCCGGTGATTCGCCACCTGCCAAATGCCAAATGCCCACACCACCAACAGCCCGATCTCGGTCATCAGCGTGACGGTGGGCGAGAACAACCCCCACAGGAAGTTGATGCGGTCATTCACCGCCAGGTTGTGCCGATTGGCCTCCTGGAATCGAGCCGACTCTCGCCCCTCTTGCGCAAAGGCCTTGACCACCCGAATCCCCGGAATGGTGTCGGCCAGCACGTTGGTGAGTTCGGACCAGACACGATCGATTTTTTCAAAACCCAGACGCAGGCGGTCACGCACCGTGTGGATCAGCCAGGCGATGAAGGGCAGAGGCAACAACGTGGCCAGCGCCAGCCCGGGGTCAATGGTGAAAAGAATGATGGCGGTCATCAGGATCATGATGACGTCGGTGGCGAACTCCATCAGATGCAGAGACAGGAACAGGCACAGGCGGTCGGTCTCGGCACCGATGCGGGTCATCAGGTCGCCCGTGCGGCGTCCACCGAAATACTCCAGCGACAAGCGCATCAGGTGATCAAACGCGGTACTGCGCAAATCTGCACCGATGCGCTCGGACACCAGGGCCAGGATGTAAGTCTTCATCCAGCCCAGTCCCCAGGCAATCAAAGAGGCCACCAGCAAGCCCCCCAAATACCAACTCACCAGTTCTATGTTGATGGCCTGCCCGTTCTGGAACGGGATCAGCACTTCGTCCATCAACGGCATGGTGAGGTAAGGCGGCACCAGCGTGGCCGCCGTCGAGGCCAGCGTGAGGAAAAAACCCAGCAGCAAACGCTGCTGATAGGGCTTGGCAAAGCGCCACAGGCGCATCAAACCCCAGGTGGACGGCGGCGTGTGGAGATCGCGCGAGCACGCCGTGCAGGTGGCACCTGGAAAATCCAGGGGGCGCTTGCAATTGGCGCAACGCAGGGCCAACTGCGGTGCCGCACCCTCGCCGGCTGCCAATTGTTCGCATCGCTGATTGAAGATTTCCTGCAACCGCATCGCAGCCACATTGCGGCTGAGTGTGAAACGCCAATGGGCCAACCGCTGCTGCGGCAGGTTCAGGGCCAGTGTGCCCACCCCCGCGTGATCGTGGTGCTGCAGCCGCATCTCGGGCAACAAGTCCCAGGCGAGCCAAGCCCCTGCGGACAATGACTCGCCAACGGCGACCTGCGCCGGACAGGCCAGCAGTCGCCGGTCTGTCACAATCAGGAGTCCGCGCGCGAAGTACAGGCGCTCGTCGAGGTCAACCTCGAAGCCAGCCAGAACGTTCTCATCGGACAACAGTTGTTGCTGCACATCGGAATGCCAGCCAGCGGGCACATCGGCCCAGGCGGCAGAATCCGGCAGATTGGAAGAACTCATCGTTGGAATCAACCCGTGCCCATTCAACATACGCACCGGTCAGAAAAAAGAGAGGAACCTGGGAAAGACCATGGTTCCTTAACGCGCCAGATTGTAGCTGGGGTGACAAGAATGGCTGGCTTGACTTGCCCAGCCTGTGAACAGGCTTTGCATGGGACCGATCGTGGCTGACAAGACCTTCCCCGACATCAAGATCCTGCGCATCAACTACCTGCGCGGTCCCTCCATCTGGACCTACCGCCCCATCATCGAGGCCCTGGTGGATCTGGGCGAGTTGGAGGATCATCCGTCCAACACCCTGCCGGGCTTCAATGACCGCATCAATGCCTGGCTGCCGGGTCTGGTGGAGCACCACTGTGGCGTGGGGCACCGGGGCGGATTCCTCACCCGACTGGTGGGGGGCACCTGGATGGGCCACATCATGGAGCACGTCAGCATTGAACTGCAGATCCTGGCCGGTGCCCGGGCCGAGTTCGGCAAGGCGCGCGAGATCAGCCGCCGAGGTGTTTACAAAGTGGTGGTCCGCACAGAGCACGAAGAACTGGGACGCCGCAGCTTCATGACCGCCCATGCGCTGGTCATGGCCGCCATCAACAACCGCCCCTTCGACGTCAACGCCGCGGTGGAAGAACTCAAAAAAGTGGTGGACAAATACTGTCTGGGCCCCAGCACCGCCTGCATCGTCGACGCCGCCAGCGAGCGCAAGATCCCCTTCATCCGTCTCACGGAAGGCAACCTGGTCCAACTGGGTTATGGCTCACGTCAACGCCGCATCTGGACGGCCGAAACCGACCGCACCAGCGCCATTGCCGAAAGCATCTCCAGCGACAAAGACCTGACCAAACAACTGCTCACCCAATGCGGCGTGCCCGTTCCAGAAGGCCAGCTCGTGGACAGCCCGGCTGCAGCCTGGGAGGCCGCGCAGGAAATCGGGCTGCCCGTGGTGGTCAAGCCCTATGACGGCAACCGCGGCCGCGGGGTATCACTGGACCTGCAAACCCGGGAATCGGTGGAAGCCGCCTGGCAGGCCGCCCGACTGGAGAGCAAATACGTGTTGGTGGAGCGCTACGTCCGTGGTGAGGAACACCGCCTGCTGGTGGTGGGCAACCGTGTGGTGGCCGCCACCCGTGGCGAGACCGTGTCCGTCACCGGTGACGGCGTGTCCACCATTGAGCAGCTTGTGAACACCCAGGTCAACAATGACCCGCGCCGCGGCGACATTGAAATCTACCCCTTGGCCGCCATCCGTTTCCATGGTCCGGATCACCTCATCCACCTGCTGGAGATTCAGCGCCAAGGCCTGGAGCCCGACAGTGTGCCCACCCTGGGTCAACGCGTGATCGTGCAGCGCAACGGCAACCTCAACATCGACGTGACCGATGACATCCATCCAGAGGTGGCAGCCATCGCCACGCTGGCCACCCGCGTGGTGGGTCTGGACATTGCGGGCATTGACATCGTGGCTCAAGACATCACCCGGCCCTTGCTCGAACAAGGCGGCGCCGTGATCGAGGTCAACGCCGGCCCCGGCCTGCTGATGCACCGCAAGCCCGCCGTCGGCAAGCCCCGTCCCGTGGGCGAGGCCATCATGCAACATCTGTTTGGCTCACAAGAGCATGCACGCATTCCCATCGTGGGTGTGATTGGCAGCCAGCAAACGGCACAGATTGCTCAGCTGACGGCTTGGCTGCTGCATCTGTCAGGTCGTCGCACCGGACTGGCCAACCAGCAAGGCCTGTTCATGAACCAGCGTCAGGTGGAAACCCGTGATTCGCGCGGCTTTGATTTTGCAGAACGGTTGCTGATCAATCGCGCCCTGGACGCCGCTGTCATTGAAACCTCACCGCGCCACATCCTGGAAGATGGTCTGCCTTATGACCGTTGCGCGGTGGCCATCGTCACTGACATGCCCGTCACCGACCCTGGCCTGATCGACGCGCACGACATCATCAACGAAGAGAAGATGCGCAACGTCGTGCGCACCCAAGTCGATGTGGTGCTCGCCAATGGCGCAGCCGTTCTCAACGCCGATGACCCGGCCGTCGTCTCGTTGGCCGAGTTGTGTGACGGTGAAGTGGTGTTTTACTCACCAGACATCGAACACGCCGTGCTCAAGACGCATCGCCAGCAAGGCCACCGTGTCGTCACCTGTCGGGATGGCCAGGTGATGCTGGTGCGCGGGGAGCAGGAAACCGCCCTGTTCCATCTGGATGTGGCCTTGTTCTCGCGCCTCCTCAAAGAAGGACTGGAACTGCCCACCCTGCTGGCCAGCGTGGCAGCCGCCTGGGCGCTGGACATTGCGCCGCAGCTCATCCGCGCCGGCCTTAAAAACTACGGTCAGACCCCGTCGACCACTTCCTCCAACCTCCGAAATCACAACGCCTGATGGACGTCTCACGCATCCGGGCCCTGCGTGGCCCCAATCTCTGGACCCGACACACGGCCATCGAGGCGTTGGTGCGCTGCCAGCCCGAGGACCAGTTGTCGGCTCACCCGGGCTTTGAAAGCCGTCTGCGCCACTTGTTCCCCGGCATGGGCGCCCTTCGCTCCAGCGAACGCGATGAGCCGCTGGCGCTGGCCCATGCGCTGGAGGCCGCCACGTTGCACCTGCAGATCCAGGCCGGTTGTCCGGTCACGTTCAGCCGTACCACCGCCACCCCCGAAGTGGGTCTGTTCCAGGTGGTGGTGGAATACACCGAAGAGCAAGTGGGTTGCCTGGCCCTGGAACTGGCCGAGCAACTTTGCCTGGCGGCCCTGAATGACCAGTCCTTCGAGCTGGACCAATCACTGGCGCGCCTGCGCGAACTGGATGAAGACATCCGACTGGGGCCATCCACCGGCTCCATTGTGGATGCAGCCGTGGCACGGGGCATTCCTTTTCGTCGCCTGACTGAAGGCAGCCTGGTGCAACTGGGCTGGGGCAGCAAACAGCGACGCATCCAGGCTGCTGAGATTGACAGCACCAGCGCGATTGCCGAGTTCATCGCCCAGGACAAAGAGCTGGCCAAAAAGCTCCTGCACGCGGCTGGTGTGCCGGTGCCCATGGGAAGACCTGTTCACAGTGCCGATGACGCCTGGCTGGCCGCGCAGGAAATTGGTATTCCGGTGGTGGTCAAGCCACGTGACGGCAACCAGGGC
>VEQI01000029.1 GCA_018883305.1 Limnohabitans sp.
GCTCAATGACAACGACATGTCCATCAGCCCGCCGGTGGGCGCGCTCAACCGTTATCTGGCGCAGTTGATGAGCGGCCGTTTCTATGCGGCCGCCAAGGAAGTGGGCAAACAAGTGCTCAAGGGCGCGCCGCCCTTGTTCGAGCTGGCCAAGCGGATCGAGACGCAAGCCAAGGGCATGGTGCTGCCTGCAACCCTGTTTGAAAAATTCGGATTCAACTACATCGGTCCCATCGATGGACACGACCTGGAGTCGTTGATTCCCACCCTGGAGAACATCAAGCATCTCTCCGGGCCGCAGTTTCTGCATGTGGTCACCCGCAAAGGCCAGGGCTATGAGTTGGCCGAAGCCGATCCTGTCACTTACCATGGGCCGGGCAAGTTTGACCCCGCCGTGGGCATCGTGCCGCCGGCCACTGCGCCCAAGACCACCTTCACGCAAGTGTTTGGCCAGTGGGTGTGCGACATGGCCGAGCAAGATCCCCGACTGGTGGCCATCACGCCGGCCATGCGCGAGGGGTCCGGCCTGGTGGAATTCGAGCGTCGTTTCCCTGGGCGCTACTACGACGTGGGTATTGCCGAGCAGCATGCCCTGACATTTGCCGCGGGGCTGGCTTGCGAAGGGATCAAGCCGGTGGTGGCCATTTACTCCACCTTCCTGCAACGGGCGTATGACCAGTTGGTGCACGACGTGGCCTTGCAGCACCTGCCCATGGTGCTGGCGCTGGATCGAGCAGGCATTGTGGGTGCCGATGGTGCCACGCATGCCGGGGTGTATGACATTCCGTTCCTGCGCTGCATTCCGCATGTCAGCATTGCCTGTCCCGCGGATGAGAATGAGTGCCGCCAGTTGCTGACCACGGCGCATCAGCAAGACCATGCGGTGGCGGTGCGCTACCCGCGCGGCGCTGGCGTGGGCGTGCCCGTGCAGCCTGGATTGCAACCGCTTCCCTTTGGCAAAGGGGAGGTGCGTCGGCGCGGCCAGGGCATTGCCGTGCTGGCCTTTGGCACGCTGCTTTACCCGGCTTTGCAGGCCGCTGACGCCTTGCAGGCCACGGTGGCCAACATGCGTTGGGCCAAACCGCTGGATATCGAGCTGCTGCTTGAGTTGGCGCGCACGCACCAGGCGCTGGTCACGGTGGAAGAGGGGGCGGTCATGGGCGGTGCGGGCAGCGCGGTGCTGGAAGCCCTGGCGAACGCTGGCCTTCAAATGCCAGTGCTCACCCTGGGCATCCCGGATGTGTTCACCGAGCATGGCGACCCAGCCAAACTGCTGGCTCAGCTAGGTCTGGACGCAGCGGGCATTGAAGCGTCGGTGCGAGGCCGTTTTCCTGATCTGGTAGCGGCAACTGCGAACACGCCCAGCTTGAAACTGGTGAGTTGAGTGAAGCCATCGGGCAGGCTTCTCTTCTGAAGTCCCTGTCCGGATCACGGTTTTCCAGGGGTAAACCCCGCCCAGTTTGATCTAGGTCATCCATAAAATATTGCGTGCAGTTTCCAGTCCCGTGTGTGACTGGAATCCTTATTCAACTGATAGCAATTGGAGCAATCCTGATGGATCGTCGTTCACTGATCAAACAAGCCGGGTTGGCCGGCGTTCTGGCCGCGGGTGTCGCCCCTGCCGTGCATGCACAAGCCACGGTGCGCTGGCGCCTGGCCTCCAGCTTCCCCAAGTCTCTGGACACCATCTTTGGCGCTGCCGATGTGTTTGCTCGTCACGTCAAGGCCATGTCCGGCGGCAAATTCGAGGTGTCGGTGCATGCCGCTGGTGAAATCATGCCGGCTTTCGGTGTGGTGGATGGCGTGCAGCAAGGCTCCATCGAGCTGTGCCACACCGCGCCTTACTATTTCTTCGGCAAGGATGAAACCTTTGCCCTGGGTTGTGCCATTCCCTTTGGCCTGAACAGCCGCCAAATGACGGCCTGGATGTACGAAGGCAACGGTTTGAAGCTCATGCGTGAGTTCTACGCCAAGTTCAACATCATCAATTTCCCGGGCGGCAACACAGGCTCGCAAATGGGCGGCTGGTATCGCAAGGAAATCAAGTCGCTGGCTGACATCAAGGGCATGAAGATGCGCATTGGTGGCTTTGGTGGCAAGGTCCTGGAGCGCATTGGTGGCGTGCCGCAAAACATTCCGGGTGGCGACATTTATCCCGCCCTGGAAAAAGGCACCATCGACTCCGCTGAATGGGTGGGCCCCTATGACGATCTGAAGCTCGGCTTCAACAAGGTGGCACCGTTCTATTACTACCCGGGTTGGTGGGAAGGCGGTCCTGAGCTGGACTTCTTCATCAACAACAAGGCCTTTGAAGCCCTGTCACCCGAATACAAAGCCATTGTGGAAGCGGCTGCTGCGGCTGCTCACGTGGACATGCAAGCCAAGTACGACGCACGCAACCCCGCGGCGTTGAAGCAGTTGGTGGGTGCTGGCACCAAGTTGCGTGCCTTCCCCAAGGATGTGATGAACGCCGCATTCAAGGCTTCGATGGAGTTCTACGAAGAGCTCAACAGCAAGAACGAAAGCTGGAAGAAGGTGTACGCCGACTATTCCAAGTTCCGTGCTGAGCAAAACCTGTGGTTCCGCTTCACGGAAGCCAGCTTCGACAGCTTCATGCAGTCGCAAAAGCTCTGATCACCTGACGCGCCTAGTCAAAGCCATGTCTTTCGGGACATGGCTTTTTTTTCGGGCTGATTTCGAATGATGGGGTCAAGCGGCCTACGCTGGGCAGGCCCTGGTGCCGACACGCGTTTATCCGGGACGACGGAATTCGCTCAACTCTTGCACCAGCCTCTCGGCCTGGGCCAGCACCTGCGCATCGGCGATATAGAACACCGCAAACTTGCCCAGCAGGGTTCGCACATACAGGCGTGGTGCCATCAGCCACTCTAGACCGCGCACGCGAATCAGGCGCGCGTAGGCCAATTCACGGCAAGGCATGTGTTTGTGCCAGATCCAGGTTTGTGAAATGCCGTCTGCATCCAGCCGTGTTCGACTGCGCAGCACACTCCATCCTGTCCATGCCATCAACACAATCGCCAGCAGGAACCAACCGCCCTTTTGGCCGGGATTCTCGCCCCAATGCCCCTGCTGCCAGAGACGAATCCACCAGGCCAGGGCGATGAGCACCATCGCCACCACCAGGGTTTTGTAGGCCCGCGTGAAGGCGGGTCCTTCTGAAGGACCCGTGCTGGCGGAGAAGCGAAACGGCGGCGGCCCGAACGCCTGCGGCAGGGAGGTGTTCACAAATGTCCAGGCCGCAGAGCAGGGGAGAAAAGCGCAGTCAACAACACCAGACGCTTACTTCTTGACGTTGAAGAGCTCTTCCATCTTCTTCTGTTCGTCCTCCGGCGAAGGTTTGTCGGCGGACTCTTCCTGCGCGTTGGGGTCTTCTTGCGCTGGCATTTCGATGGTGACCTTGTCCAGATCCACCTTCTGTTCTTTCTCCAGGAACATGGTGACCGTTTGCGGCACAAAGATCACGATCACCACCAACACCAACTGCATGATCACCCAGGGCACGGCACCCAGGTAAATGTCGTTGGACTTGACGGGCTTTTCGATGCGCCCTTCCTTGAACAGGGTATCGGCAATGCCACGCAGATAAAAGAGGGCAAAACCAAATGGCGGGTGCATGAAGCTGGTTTGCATGTTCACGCACAGCAGCACCCCGAACCACACCATGTCAATGCCCATTTTTTCAGCCACCGGGCCCAGCATGGGCAGGATGATGAAGGCAATTTCAAAGAAGTCGAGGAAGAAGGCCAGGAAGAACACGAAGATGTTCACCACCAGCAGGAAGCCCACCTGACCACCAGGCAGACCGGAGAGCATGTGCTCCACCCAGCGACCGCCGTCCACGCCCTGGAACACCATGGAGAACACGCGCGAGCCAATCAGGATGAACACCACCATGGCCGTCAGGCGCATGGTGCCGTGCATGGCGCCCCAGATCAGGGGGCCATTCAGGCGGTTGTGCATCGCCGCCAGTACCAGTGCGCCCACGCAACCCATGGCGCCAGCCTCCGTAGGGGTGGCAATGGCGGTGTTGATGCCTGGCAGACCGCCCATGGAGCCCAGCACCGCAAAAATCAGCACAGCCGAGGGGATGATGCCACGCAGGCATTTCTTCCACAGGGCCCAGCCCTCCAGGGTGCGAGCCTCACGCGGCACACCCGGTACATGCGAGGGCTTGATCATGCCCAGGGCAAACGTATAAAGCGCAAAAATGCCCACTTGCATCAGCGAGGGGCCCCAGGCACCCTTGTACATGTCGCCCACTGAACGGCCAAGCTGGTCGGCCATGACCACCAGCACCAGCGAGGGCGGCACCAACTGCGTGATGGTGCCCGAGGCAGCCAGCACGCCGGTGGCATAACGCATGTCGTAGCCATAGCGGATCATGACGGGCAGCGAGATCAGGGCCATGGCGATCACCTGACCCGCCACGGTGCCGGTGATGGCGCCCAGGATAAAGCCCACGATGATCACGGAGTAGCCCAGACCGCCGCGAACCGGGCCAAACAACTGGCCCATGGAGTCCAGCATGTCTTCGGCCAGGCCACACTTCTCCAGAATGGCGCCCATGAAGGTGAAGAAGGGAATGGCCAGCAACAGGTCGTTGGCCAAAATGCCAAAGACGTTGAGCGGCAGGTTGGACATGAAGCTGGCGGGGAACCAACCCATCTCAATGGCAAAGAAGCCACAGCCCAAGCCCAGTGCGGCCAGGGAGAAGGCCACGGGGAAGCCGATCAACATCACCAGCACCAGGCCGGCAAACATGAACGGTGCGAAGTTTTCCATTTGCATAGTGTTCTGCCTGGTGGGAATTTATTGAACCGGTTTTTCGTAGTGGGTGTCCATCTCGTATTCGCCACGTAAGTAGGCCACACGCTTGATGATTTCACTCACGCCCTGCAGGCTGACCCAGGCAAAGCCGGCAGGCAACAGCAGCATGGCCGGCCAGCGGATCAGGCCGCCAGCGTTGCTCGACATTTCGCCCGTGACGTACATCTTCACGAACAGGGGCCAACTGAGCCAGGCCAGCAACAGCATCACGGGCAGCAGGAACACCGCCAGGCCGAACAAATCCACATAGACCGGTCCCTTGCCCTTGAGCTTGCCGTAGATCAGGTCCACACGCACGTGCTCATTGAGTTTGAGCACCAGGGGTGAGCCCAGCATCACGGTGACGGAGAACAAATACCACTGGATCTCCAGCCAGGCATTGGAGCTGATGTCCAGGCCATAACGCACAAAGGCGTTGCCAGCCGAGATAAGGGCCGCCAGCAGCACAGCGGTGGCCGCGATGCGGCCAAACCTTTCGCTAACCCAGTCAACGCCCAGGGCAAATTTCAATAGTCCAGACACAGCGGTCTCCGGTGAGGTCAGACAGGCACGAGCAGCGCCGTTGAGCGCCGCTTGCATAAACCCCGCAATGGTAGCGAAGTTAAACGCTCTGAAACCTGGGATGTTCACCAAGCACGACAGATACGTCAAAAGACCGGGTCAGAATGCCTAGGGCTTTCCCCTAGGATGGGGTGGCAAGGGCCCCGCTGGGTGCCACGCGGCCTGCTTGGCGCATTTTTTTGGGGCGCAATTGCCACCAAGGTAGTTCCGTGCGCAAGGATTGCACTTGGCCAGCCTGCACCACTTGATAGCCCGGCAGCTGCATGAGCTGTTGCTGCCAGTTCGCTTGAAGTAGCAACTGCCGCAGCGCTTGGAGGGCGGGCGATTCAATGGCAGATTTCAGGCAAACCAAATAGTAGCGTTCCTGGTCCAGGGGTACAAAATCCAGTCCTTGTTCACGGGCGGCCGAGGCAATGCCCAGTGCCACGTCTGCTTGCCCGGCCGCCACGGCAACGGCACAAGCCAGGTGCGAGGGTTCCTCCTGCGCCGTGAGCTCGAAATCGGACAACGTGAGCCCGGCCTCTGAAGCCATGGCATCGAACAGCAGTCGTGTGCCCGAGCCTTTGTCGCGCAAGGCCAGACGCGCCCGCTGTTGTGACACACGTGCCAGGGTGTCCAGCCCCAGGGGGTTACCAGCTGGCACCATGAGGCCCTGACTGCGGTCGGCAAAGCCAATCAGCTTGTGCTTGCCGGGTTGCAACAGCGGACGGAAGGTCCGAGCCGACAGGCTGTCTGCCTGCGGCTGCAAGGGCACATGGAAACCGGCAATCAGGCAACGACCCTCATTCAACGCCCGAATGGCATCCACACTGCCGCAAAACCGCAGGTCAAGGTGCAGGCCTTGTCCCGCCGCTGTGCCTTGCAATTGAGAGAGTGCGGCGTCATGGCTGGCGTAGCAGGTCAGCACATGAGCCTGCGGGTCAAAGGCAATGGCGAAGGTGCGTTCCAGGTCGGCACGCAGGGCTTGGATGTGCGGCGCTAGCCGGGCCTGCGTCTGTCGTTCGGCCCACATCAGCTTGGTGCCAAACTCTGTCAGACGGGCCGATTGTCCTTTTTCCCAAACGATCAGAGATTGCCCCAACGAGGTCTCCCAACGCTTGAGCTCACCCCAGACATGGCGATAGGACAAACCCAGTTCACGCGCCGCAGCCGAGATCGAGCCATGCAGGGCGACCGACTGCAGCAACGCCATCAGCGGATGTCGTAATTCGGCTCGATGCCCCTCCTGAACCGATGAAGGGCCCAGGGGTGGCACTCCTGAGTCGGTCGGTGGTTCGAGCGTGTAGTGAAGTTGAATGCTATGCACAGCTGTTCATATCGAGTGTTCTGGGCGCATCGCCTACGATACCCGATTCATCACCTCGCCATGTCGACCGTTTCACAAAGTCTGCGCACCGCTTTTGAACTCGTGGTGCAACTCGACCCCACCTTGTTGTCCATCGTTGGCCGATCATTGACGGTCAGTGCATTGGCCTGCGCGTTGTCTTGTGGGCTGGGCCTGTGCCTAGGGGCCTGGCTGGGGGTGGCCAGATTTCGTGGGCGAGACCTGGTCCTGACCTTGCTCAACACCTTGTTGGCCTTGCCATCGGTGGTGGTGGGCTTGCTGGTGTACTTGCTGCTCTCACGCAGCGGGCCCTTGGGGTTTTTGGGGTGGCTTTTTAGCCTCAAGGCCATGGTGCTGGCGCAGGCAGTGCTGGTGCTGCCCGTGGTGACAGCCCTGACCCGTCAATTGGTGGAAGATGCCGAACGTGCGCATGGCGAGCAATTGCGCTCCGTCGGGGCGGGGCCGCTGATGCGCAGCCTGATCCTGGCCTGGGACGAACGCTTTGCCCTGCTGACCATCATCATCACGGCCTTTGGCCGAGCCGTGTCCGAAGTGGGCGCCGTGATGGTGGTGGGGGGCAACATCGACGGCTTCACCCGCGTCATGACCACCGCCATCGCCTTGGAGACCAGCAAAGGCGACCTGCCACTGGCGTTGGCGCTGGGGTGCGTGCTCATGGGGGTGGTGCTGTTGCTCAATGCGGGTGTGTCCGTGCTGCGACGCTGGCGTCAGCGCGTGGACGGCGTGGCTACACCGTCCTTGGGGGCCAGTGTCGGATGAGTCACCTGTTTGAATTGCAAGGCCTGGGACTGTCCTTTGGCGCGCATGCCGCCTTGCAGGACATTCACTTGCGCGTCACGCGGGGCGAGCGCCTGGCGTTGATTGGGGCCAATGGCTGTGGCAAGAGTTCTCTGTTGCGCGTGATGCACGGCTTGTTGCCCCCCACCAGCGGGGCATTGCGGCGTGACCTCTCGCTGAGGCAAGCCATGTTGTTTCAGCGTCCTCATATGCTGCGCACCCAGGCCTGGCGTCATGTGGCGCTGGGGCTGTGGCTGTCGGGGCAACCTTGGGGCGTAGCACGTGAGCGCGCCTGGCAGGCCTTGGCTCGGGTGGGTCTGCAGGGCGTGGCCCAGCAGCCCGCGCAAACCCTCTCCGGTGGTCAACAGCAGCGTTTGGCGCTGGCACGCGCCTGGGCCTTGGAGCCCGAGGTGTTGTTTCTGGACGAGCCAACCGCCAGTCTGGATCCCCATGCCAAGCGCGAGGTCGAGTCGCTGGTGCAGGACTTCGCCCAAGGTACCAATCCGGACCGCCCCGTGACCCTCATTTTCAGCAGCCACAACCTGGGACAGGTCAAGCGGTTGGCCACCCGCGTGGTGTATCTGGAGGGCGGGCGCATCCTGGCAGACCTGCCCACCGAGTCATTTTTTCAAGGGCCGCTGGAACGCACGCATCCACAAGCCCATTTGTTTGTGAAAGGGGAAACCGTATGAACTGCATGAATAACGCCTGGATGTCTCACTTGCGTCGCCGTCTGTGCCAGGCGTTGGGTTTGTCTGCGCTGGTGACCATGTTTGCGCTTTCTTTCAGCCAGGTGGCCGCTCAAGCGCAGCCGCTGGTGATGGCCTCGACCACCTCCACCGAGCAATCGGGATTGTTCGGTCATCTGTTGCCAGCCTTTCGACAGGCCTCGGGACTGGATGTGAAAGTGGTGGCCCTGGGCACGGGCCAGGCGCTGGACATGGGTCGACGCGGCGATGCCGATGTGCTGTTTGTGCATGACCAGGCGGCCGAGGAGAAGTTTGTGGCGGATGGCTTTGGCGTGCGTCGCTACCCGGTGATGTACAACGACTTTGTGTTGGTGGGGCCCTCGGCAGATCCCGCGGGAACCCGAGGCAAGGACATCTTGGCGGCACTGCGCAAATTGGCCGCCACGCAGGCATCCTTCGTTTCCCGTGGTGACAACAGTGGCACACATGCCGCTGAACTGCGTTACTGGAAATTGGCTGGAGTGGAGAACAAGGGCCAGGGTTACAAGGCCTGTGGTTGCGGCATGGGTCCGGCGCTCAACATCGCGGCCTCCAGTCAGGCCTACGCGCTGACCGACCGGGGTACCTGGCTGAGTTTCAAGAACCGCGAGGGATTGTCGGTGCTGGTGGAGGGCGATACCCGGTTGTTCAATCAGTATGGCGTCATCGCGGTGAATCCTGCCCGTCATCCCCATGTGAAAACCACGCAGGCACAGCAATTCATCGATTGGGTGGTGTCACCCGCCGGGCAGGCCAGCATTGCGGCCTACAAGGTGGGGGGCGAGACCCTGTTCTTCCCTAACGCCAAACCGTGATGTTGCCTGGAGCGCGAGCCGCCGCCTTTGTTTGATGGCTGGTTAACCAGCCATGCGCCCGGCGAAAGTCCCGTGCGTGCCACCCGGGTCAACCGACCCGCTTAGAATGCCCTGATGATTTGTCTGCCTGCCGGGCACCGCCGGGCAGGGCCACACTGGAGACTAGGCATGCGCATTCAATTTGAAGTCAACGGAAAACCGGTGTCCATTGACACCGCGTCCAATACGCTGCTGGTGCAAGCGCTGCGAGGCGAGCTGCAACTCACCGGCACCCACGTGGGTTGCGACACCGCCCAGTGCGGCGCCTGCACGGTGTTGGTGGATGGCCGCTCCATCAAGTCTTGCAACGTCCTGGCCGCGCAAGTGGATGGCAGCAAGATCACCACCATTGAAGGTCTGGCTGGCGCCGATGGCGCGCTGCACCCGATGCAAGCGGCCTTCAAGGAATGCCATGGCCTGCAATGCGGCTTTTGCACCTCGGGCATGGTCATGAGTGCCATCGATCTGTGCCAGCGCCATCCCCAGGCCAGTGAAGCCGAGATCCGCGAACAGCTGGAAGGCAACCTGTGCCGTTGCACCGGCTACCAAAACATCGTCCAGGCTGTGTAGCAAGGCGCGGCCGCCATGAAGGCCTGAGCCACGGGCACGACCAGCGATCAAGGACCTCACCCATGTATACCTTTACCTACGAGCGCCCCACCACATTGGCCGAAGCCCAACGCCTGATTGCGGCTGGCGGCCAGGCCCTGGCCGGTGGTCAGACCCTGTTGGCGTCCATGAAGCAACGTCTGGCCAGCCCCGAGCAGTTGGTGGACCTGGGCCGTGTGGCCGAACTGCAAGGCGTGTGCCAAGAGGGGCAGTCCTTGGTGATTGGCGCCATGACCTGTCATGCCGACGTCGCCGCGAATGCCCTGGTGAAACAGCACATCCCGGGTTTGGCCGAATTGGCTGGCCAGATTGGCGACAAACAAATCCGCGCCATCGGCACCCTGGGGGGCTCGGTGGCCAACAATGACCCGGCGGCCTGCTACCCCAGCGCCGTGCTGGCCTTGGATGCCACCATTCACACCACTCAGCGCAAGATCGCAGCGGCTGATTTTTTCCAGGGCATGTACAGCACGGCCTTGGAAGCCGGTGAGTTGATCACCGCCATCAGCTTTCCCATTCCTGCAAAGTCGGTCTACCTCAAGTTCATGCAGCCGGCCTCGCGTTTCGCGTTGGTGGGCGTGTTTGTGGCCAAGACGACTACTGGTGTGCGTGTGGCGGTCACCGGTGCGGCCTCCGGTGGCGTCTTTCGTCATGCCGACCTGGAAGCGGCGTTGAACCAGAGCTTCACGCCCGCAGCGGCGGCGGCTGTTCGTATCGATGCCACTGATCTGAATGCTGACTTGCACGCCAGCGCCGATTACCGAGCCCACCTCATCGGGGTGCTGACCCAGCGCGCAGTGCAACAACTCGGCGCCTGAGCGCGCCAGAGGCGGCATGACCTCGATCGATGACCTGATCCAGGCCCTGCAGGCCGAAGGCTACGAGCCCGATCGCCGCTTGGCCATGGCCGTGTTCCTGGCGCTGAAACTCCAGCGCCCACTGTTGCTGGAGGGCGAGCCCGGCGTTGGCAAGACCGAGCTGGCCAAGGCGCTCACACGCGTGTTGCAACGCCAACTGATCCGCTTGCAGTGCTATGACGGCATGGAGTTGCGAGAAGCCCTGTACGAATGGAACTATGCGGCCCAGATGCTGCACATGCGCGCGGCGCAGGGCGCTGCTGAACCGGATCAGATCGAGCGTGAGGTCTATCAGCCCCGTTACCTGATCAAGCGCCCCTTGCTGCAAGCCTTGCAAACGCCCGAACCGGGCGCCTTGTTGTTGATCGACGAAGTGGATCGCGCCGATGAGCCCTTCGAGGCCTTCTTGCTGGAATACCTGGGCGAGTACCAGGTGAGCGTTCCCGAGCTGGGCACGGTGCAGGCACTGGCCCGACCGGTCACCATCCTCACCAGCAACCGCACACGTGACCTGCATGACGCGGTCAAGCGCCGCTGTCTTTACCACTGGATGGATTACCCCGACCGTGAGCGTGAACTCGCCATCGTGCGTCGTCAGGTGCCTCAGGCCAGCGAAGCCTTGTCCACTCAGGTGGCGCAGGTGCTGGCGCGCCTGCGTGGGCCCGAGTGGGCTGATCAATTCCAGCGTCATCCCGGCATTGCTGAAACCGTGGAGTGGTCGCGAGCGCTGGTGGCGCTGGGGCGTCAATCGATCGATCCTGAAGTATTGGCCCAGACCGCGGGCTTGCTCTACAAACAGCGCGAAGACATCGACACCCTGAGCCAGGCGGCGGCGTCGGTGCTTCAGCCCGCCTGAGGCGCCTCGCCTCCTGTCATGCCAGTCGCGGACAACCTCCTGGGTTTTGGCCGTGCCCTGCGGCGTGCCGGTGTCCCGGTGGACAGTTCCCGGATTGCCCTGGCCCAGCAAGCCCTGGTTTGGGTGGATTGGTCCCGTCGTGGCGACGTCAGTGACGCGCTGGAGGCCGTGTTGGTCAGCCGCCAGAGCGACCGCGAGGTGTTCCATGAGCTCTTCGCACGTTTCTTTCAGGCGCCCGTGAATGCGGGGCTGCCCTGGTCGTTGGCGTCGTCAGGCGCCGACACGCAGGGCGGCGAAGTGCCCCAGGCCCCGCAGCGTGCACTGGACGCGCTGGCTTCGGCGGTGATGCTTCCACCAGTTCCGCCGGAGAGTCAGGATCAGGATGATGAGCCGGCGATCGATGCCCGCTTCAGTGCCAGCCAGCGTGCCCACTTGCAGCAAGCGGATTTCCGTACCCTGGACGCCTGGGAGTATCGTCAGGTGGAGCGCTGGGCGCGCGACATTCGCAGTGCCATGCCCACCCAGCCGGGGCGACGTACCCGCGCGGGCACGCGCGGCGCCCAGTTGCATTGGCCGCGTGCGCTGCGTGAGGCGGCACGGTTAGAAGGCGAGGTGGTGCGTCTGCCCAAACGCACCCGGCGTGAGCAGCCCTTGCCTTTATTGCTGTTGATCGACGTGTCCGGCTCCATGGAGCGTTACACCCGCTTGCTGATGGCGTTTTTGCACGCGGCCACCCGGCAGGCGCGTCGGCGAGACGTCTTTGCCATGGGGACGGGGTTGACTGATCTCAGCACGGCCTTTCGGCATGCCGATACGGATCGCATGCTGGTCGAGGCCTCGCGGCGCATCCCCGATTTTGCCGGCGGCACGCGCCTGGGACCTGCCTTGCAAGACTTGCTGCGTGGTCATGGCCGCCGATTGGTGGGCCGCCGCACCGTCACCCTGCTGATCACCGATGGGCTGGACACGGGCGAGCCGCAGGTGCTGGACGCCGCGCTGGCCGGGCTCAAACGGCACACGGGGCGCCTGCTGTGGCTCAACCCCATGTTGCGTTTTGGTGGCTATCAACCCTTGGCACGAGGGGCCCGTGTCCTGCACAGGCAGGTTGACGCCATGCTCCCGGTTCATAATCTCGAATCTTTGCAGTCCCTGGCGCAGACCCTGCAACGTTTATTGCAGGTCTGAAGACCGACTCACGCGCCGGGGCTGTCGCGTTCGATTCGATTTCCGGAGCCATTTCCATGGACATGCAAGCCAGCCGTTCCCTCGCCATCACCCAGCAACAGGCATGGGAAGCCCTCAATGACCCCGCCATCCTCAAAGCCTGCATTCCCGGCTGCGACAAGCTGGAGAGCACCGGTGAGAACCAGTACGCCGTGGGCATGGCGCTCAAGATTGGCCCCGTGTCGGCCAAGTTCAGTGGCAAGATTCAATTGGCTGACCTCGCCCCCCCAGCCAGCTACACCCTGAGCTTTGAAGGGCAGGGCGGTGTGGCCGGATTTGGCAAGGGCACGGCCAGCGTGGCGCTGGTACCCACCGAGGCGGGGTGTGATCTGCAATACACCGTGCATGCCCAGGTGGGTGGCAAGATCGCTCAGTTGGGGCAGCGCCTGATCGATGGTGCGGCCAAGTCGTTGGCCGAGGATTTTTTCAAGCGTTTTGACGCTGCGGCTGCCGAGCGCTTTGCCGCCAGCCAACCCGCGGCGGCTGAGCCTGCACAGACCACCACCCCGGCGGCAGCCGGTCCCCTTCCCCTCTGGGTCTGGGGTGTGGGGTCCGCCGTGCTGGCCATCGCCGTCTGGTTTTTCTCTCGCTGACGTGTCGCCGCCACCGCTGGACATGCCGTCCAGTCTGCAACTTTCCTCCCGTTTGTTGTGCGTGGGCCATGTGGCGCTGGACTTGGCATTTGGTGTGCAGGCCTTTCCGTCTCAGCCCACCAAAACGCCGGCGCACAGTTTTCACCAGGGCGTGGGTGGCATGTCGGCCAACTCGGCGGTGGCCATTGCCCGCCTGGGTGCGCAAGTGCGCTTTGCCGGCCCCGTGGGGGATGACGCCTCGGTGGACATCTTTCGGGCCCATTTTCGGCGTGAAGGCGTGGATGCGTGTGGGTTGACCCCCACGCCAGGTCAAACCAGCTCGGTCTCCACCATCGTGATTGATGCGCGTGGTGAGCGCATGATCTTCAATCACCGTGGCAGCGCACTGACGGTGCCCCCGCCGTTTGACCCGTCCTGGCTGCAAGACACCCAGGTGCTGCTGACCGACCCCCGGTGTGTGGCCTGGGCTGAAGCTGCGTTGTTGGAGGCGCAGCGTCATCAGGTGACATGCCTGCTGGATGGGGATGTGGCGCCGCCGCAAGACCTGGCGCGTCTGTTACCTTTGGCCGATTGGGTGGCGTTTTCCGAACCTGGGTTGGCTGTGCAGCAACCGGGCGACCCTGAGCAAGCGCTGACACGCTTATGGTCCGTGGTGGGTGATCGGCCTCAGATGTTGCTGGTGACGCTGGGTGAGCGTGGCCTGTACTGGCAGCGACGGGGTCAGCCCGTGCGGCACTTGCCGGCTTTTGAGGTGCCACAAGTGCGCGACACCTTGGGCGCGGGGGACACTTTTCATGGCGCACTGGGGTTGGCCTTGACGCAGCGCTGGGATGATCTCACCGCCTTGCGCTTTGCGTCAGCTGCGGCGGCTTTGAAATGCCAGCGCGCCCCGGGCATACTGGGCGCACCACGTCTTCATGAGGTGCTGGCCTTGCTGAGCGCCTGATCTGCGGGGACTGACATGCCTTCATCCATGCGTTTGTTGTTCGATTCCTTCTGGCGTGCCCTGGCCTACACCCTGCACGCGCGGGTAATGGCTTACTCGCTGCTCCCCCTGGCATTGATGGTGGTGCTGGCGCTGGCCTGGGGCTATTACTTCTGGGAGCCCTCGGTGGGTATGGTGCGTGAAGGTCTGGTCACCTGGGCCTGGGTGCAACTGGTGATGGGCTGGCTGCGTGTGCAAGGGGGCTCGGACCTGTTTGTCACCCTGGCACCTCTGCTGGTGATCCTGGCCATCACGCCTTTTCTGGTGGTGCTCAGCCTGGTGGCGGTGTCGTGGATGATGACGCCCTTGCTGGTCAATCTGGTGGCGCGTCGGCGCTTCCATGGGCTGGAGCGTCGCCATGGTGCCAGCTTGCTGTCCAGCGTGGGCTGGACACTGGGATGCACCTTGCTGGCCATGGTGGGCTTTGTGCTGACCTTGCCCTTGTGGCTGATTCCGCCGCTGGTGATGGTCATTCCGCCGCTGGTATGGGGCTGGCTGACCTACCGGCTGATGGCCTTTGACGCCCTCTCGCAGCATGCCACCCGTGAAGAGCGCATCGAGATCATGCATCGACATCGCTGGCCTTTGCTGCTGATGGGGTTGGTGGCCGGCTACCTGGGCGCGGTTCCCAGTGTGTTTTGGGCTTCGGGGGCCTTGTGGGCTGCGGCTTTTTTGCTGCTGCTGCCTCTGGTCATCTGGATCTACTCGCTGATCTTTGCCTTCACCTCGCTGTGGTTTGCGCATTACACGTTGTCGGCGTTGCGGGAACTGCGCGCCGAGCCCTTGGCCGCCCAAGCGACAAGCGTGGGATGAGCTCACGCGCTAGGATCGCTGCATGAACGCTTCTCACACCCACTCTCCATCGCCCGCTGGCCACGCTGTGCACGTTGACGCTCGCCCCGACATCGGCGTCATCATCGTGGGGGACGAAATCCTGTCTGGCAAGCGCGCGGACAAGCATCTGACCAAAGTGATCGAACTGCTGGGTGCCCGTGGTCTGAACCTGGCCTACGCGGACTATGTGGGGGATTCGCCCGAGCGCATCACTCGCACCCTTCGTCGTGCCTTTGAGAGCGGTGACCTGGTGTTCTCCTGTGGTGGCATCGGTGCGACCCCGGACGACCACACGCGACAATGCGCGGCCAAAGCCCTGCAGGCTGAATTGGCGCTGCACCCTGAGGCCGAGCGTCTGATCCGCGAGCGCATGCAGGACGTGGCGCGTGAACAAGGCGTGCCCTACGAGCCTGATCGGGCCGACAACATTCATCGTCTCAACATGGGCGTGTTCCCGGCGGGTGCCGAGATCATTCCCAACCCCTACAACAAGATCCCTGGCTTTACCTGCCGCTCGCCTGGCGGGCGTGGGGCGGTGCATTTCGTGCCGGGCTTCCCGGTCATGGCCTGGCCCATGATCGAGTGGGTGCTGGATCGTCACTATGGTCACTGGTTCCAGCGGGCGGCCTGGGTGGAGAAATCCATCATCGTCTATGGGGGCATGGAGGCGGCTCTGACGCCGTTGATGGAGGCCATCGAGGTCCGTTTTCCGGGCATCAAGGTCTTTAGCCTGCCCAGCGTCGACCACCCGGAGTATGGGCGACATATTGAGTTGGGCGTGAAGGGTCATCCTGACCTGACCAACCAGGCGTACCCCGCCATGCTGGCCGAATTGCACTTGTTTGGTGCAAAATTAGGCCCTGAGTTGGTGCGATAATTTGTCTTGCACTAAAGTAGTGCGAAAGTGTCCAGCCTGTTTTGGATTCAGCACGGCAACAAGTTTTCCTGAAACGTGAATTTACCCAGGGGGATGGGGTTGAAACCGGGCACAATCATGGGTTCTGTGCGGGCGCGCGTTCCAGGCCCCTGATGGCATGGAACCTGCTCAGACCGTAACGAGATTCCTTTAGCAACTACCCCTTCTCCAGGAGATTTTGATGGCCAAGACCGTCGCTGACGTGATGAAGATGGTGAAAGACAACGAAGTCAAGTTTGTTGACTTCCGCTTCACCGATACCCGTGGCAAAGAGCAGCACGTGAGCGTGCCCCTGTCGCACTTCAACGAAGACAAGTTCACCGACGGTCACGCCTTCGATGGCTCCTCGATCGCGGGCTGGAAAGGCATTGAAGCCTCGGACATGCTGCTCATGCCCGACGCCAACACCGCTTTCATCGACCCCTTCTTCCAGGAGCCCACCCTGGTGCTGTCCTGTGATGTGCTCGAGCCGGGTGACGGCAAGGCCTACGACCGTGATCCCCGTTCCATTGCCAAGCGCGCTGAGGCCTACCTGAAGGCCTCTGGCCTGGGCGACACCGCCTACTTCGGCCCCGAGCCCGAGTTCTTCCTGTTCGACGACGTGCGCTGGGGCAACGAAATGTCCGGCGCCTTCTTCAAGATCGACGACTACGAAGCGCCCTGGAACACCGGCAAGGTCATCGAAGGTGGCAACAAGGGTCACCGCCCCACCGTCAAGGGCGGCTACTTCCCCGTGCCCCCGGTCGACAGCACGCAAGACATGCGCGCCGAGATGGTCTCCATCCTCGAAGAAATCGGCATTCCTGTGGAAGTGTTCCACCACGAAGTGGCGGGTGCTGGGC
>VEQI01000320.1 GCA_018883305.1 Limnohabitans sp.
GTTCACCACAATGGCGCGCACCCCCGCGCCAGTGGCCAGGTGCTCTCGGCACACTGGCACCGGTGCCGCACAAAAACGGTTTTGCGTGAACACGCCTGCCACCGCCGCACCTTCGTCCAGCAGCACCACGGTCAAATCCTGACGTCCCACCTTGCGCACACCGGCGCTGGTCACACCAATACGCACACCGGCAATGGGATGCAGGGAGGAGGGGTTGGGCGGGTTCAGATTGACAGGCATGGCTGACTTTGAAAAAGAAGTGGCTTGACAGACCAAGCCTAGTTTATCGGATGCCCCAGGCTGGCCCGGTGGGTTGACCTATCATCCGGGACACCATCCTTGAGGAGACAAACCCCATGCTGAACCGATTCAAACAACTCTTTGGCTTCATGGCCCTGGGCACCCTGGGCATGGTGATGCCCGGCCCGGCATCGGCGCAAAACAAACCCCCACTGAACATTGCCGACTTTGGCTCCTTTCACATTGGTGGCCGCCTGGTAGATATTCAGGGCCAACCCGTGAAGGAAGTGGTGTTCACGCCTGGCGGCGCGCCGGCCAAGATCGACCCCAATGGCAAGTATCTGGTCGAGTCCATGTACGTGCAATATTTCACGCCTGCCACGGTCAAGGCCAAGTACCCGCTCCTGATGTGGCATGGCGGCGGCCTCACTGGCGTGACCTATGAAACCACCCCGGATGGGCGCGAAGGCTGGGCACACTTTTTCATTCGCAACGGCTGGAAAACCTATGTATCCGACGCGGTCGAGCGTGGTCGCTCCGGATGGGCTTCCTCGGACATCTGGCCCAGCCCCGCGCAATTTCTGCCGATTGAAAACCCCTGGAACCGCTTTCGCATGGGCGCCAAGCCCTGGAGCGACGATCCGGCCAAGCGCGAGCAATACGCCGAAGGCCAGTTTCCCCCCGAAGGCTATCTGAACTTCATGCGCCAAGTGGTGCCGCGCTGGACCACCACGGATGACGCCATCATCCGCGCCTACACGGAGCTGGTGGACAAAGTGGGGCCGTGTGTGGTGCTGGTGCACAGCCAAGGCGGCCAATTTGGCCAGAAGGTGGCGCAGGCACGCCCGGATCTGGTCAAGGGCTTGATCCTGGTGGAACCCGCCGGCTTTGGCGATCCGGCCAAAGCCGACGCCTTGAAGAACACCAAGATCCTCACCGTCTACGGCGACTACATCGCGCAGGACTCGCGTTGGCCAGGCATGCGCAAGACGCAGTTGGCGCTGAACGAACGCTATCGCCAGGCGGGCGCGCAGGTAGAAGTCATCGACCTGCCTGAGCACGGCATCAAGGGCAACTCGCACATGCTGATGATGGATCGCAACAACCAGCAGATTGCACAACTCATCCAGGACTGGCTCAAGCGGCAAGGCCTGGCCGAGTGAGCTCAGGGCTCGATGTGTAAGCGCGCGTCCTTCACCAGCTTCACCCACTTGCTCACTTCGGTGGCGAGAAAGTCACCGAACTGCTGTGGGCTCATGGGTGAGGGCTCGGCCGCCAACTCACTCAGGCGATGCCGCACCTCGGGCAAGGCCAGTGAGGCATTGAGCGCCTGATTGAGTTGCGCCACCACGGGGGCGGGTGTGCGTGCAGGCGCGCACAGCCCCCACCATTGAATCGCGCTGAAGCCGGCGAACCCCATCTCGGCCACTGTAGGCACATCGGGCAACAAGGCATCGCGTTGTGCCGAGGCCACCGCCAGCGCACGCAATCGGCCGCTGCGCAGATGCGGCAAGGCGGTGGTCAGGCTGGGAAACATGGCATCGACTTGACCACTCAACAGGTCCTGCATGGCCGGCGCAGCGCCCTTGTAGGGCACGTGCACCAGATCCACCTTGGCCTGGTTCTCCAGGTATTCCATGATGAGATGCGTGGCCGAACCACTGCCCGCCGACGAGTAACTCAGTTGCCCGGGTTTGACACGCGCGGTGGCCATGAATTGTTGAAACGTCTGCGGTCCTTGCGGCCCCACCACCAGCACGTTGGACGTGCGTGCCATCATGCCCACCGGCGTGAAATCGGCAATGGGGTCGTAGCGCAGTTTGAAGACGGCCGGATTGGTGCTGTGGGTGGCCACAAAGCACTGCATCAGCGTGTACCCGTCCGGCGCTGCGCGCGCCACTTCCAGCGCCGCGATGGTGCCAGACCCACCCGCCTTGTTGTCCACCACCACCGTGGTGCCCAGGTGCTTGCCCATCTTGTCCGCCAGCAAACGCGCCACGATATCGGCGCCACCGCCAGGCACCACGGGCACCACCAGACGAATCGGGCGCACGGGAAACACGTCGCTGGCCTGGGCCGGCATGGACAGACCACTCAAGGTCAACACCGTGACCAGGAGGCTTAGCTTCTGACGAAATGACATCCACATGGCATGAGTATCCAACAAAGCTAAACTTCTCTTCATGCTGCAACTTCTTTTTCCCTCGGGTTGGGCGCCATTCCTGATTGGCGGTCTGCTCATTGGCGTGGGCGTGAGCCTGATGTTCATTTGCTTTGGCCGCGTGGTGGGCATGAGCAGCTTTTTCAGCAGCACGCTGTCCTGGACCTCGGGGCTGCCTTACTTCCAGCAACCCAGTCTGCGGGGCACGCGCGTGTGGCGTTTGTGGTGCGCGCTGGGGCTGGTCCTGGGCGTGCTGGCCTGGCAGCTCTGGCAAGGCCCAGGCAGTGCACTCAGCACAGACGTCAGCGCAGAGCGTTTGTTGATCGGTGGTTTGTTTGTAGGGTTTGGTGCCCGCATGTCCAATGGATGCACCTCGGGCCATGGCATCTGCGGCCTGTCCTCGCTGTCAGGCCCCTCGGCACTGGCGGTGCTGATTTTCATGGGGGTGGCCATGATCACGGCCAATGCCATGGTGTGGTTCACGGGGGTGCGTCCATGAAATGCCTGTTCGATTTTTTAGGCATGCTGTTGGGCGGCGCGCTGTTTGGCTATGGTCTGGCCTACTCGGGCATGGTGTCCCCCGAGGTCGTGTTGCGTTTCCTGACCCTGCAAGACTTCGGCCTGATGCTGGTGATGGGCGGCGCCGTGGCCGTGACGGTGATCGTTTATCAACTGGCGCCGCGCTGGCTCAAGCGCCCGGTGCTGGCCGAGGGTTTTGAAAAGCGCATCACACCCTTGGACCGCAACACGCTGGTGGGAGCGGCCCTGTTTGGTGTGGGCTGGGGGCTGTCGGGCGTCTGTCCGGGTCCGGCCATTGCCGGACTGGGCGGTGGCAATGTCAAATTGCTGTGGGCCCTGGTGGGTATCTTCGCGGGCGCTTATCTGCAAGGGCTTTGGGCCAGTCGAGCTAACAAGCACTAAGCATCTGAACGCTTACCCCTCCTGAAAGTGTTGTCATTGTTATCAGGGTTTGCACCAAGCGCTCGCGCCGTTGAGTCAAACACGTGACGCATTCGCGCCTTTTTAGGCGTGTTTACGCGTTGTTCCGACTTGGCGCTGTGGATGGAGTGTGACAACATCCGCGCTCCTTTTCTGCACATTCCCAGGAGCACCGCATGATTCCCTTGAAGGTCAATGGCAAACAGCACCGCGTCGACGTCGACCCTGCCACGCCCCTGTTGTGGGCCCTCCGTGAACAACTGGGTTTGACGGGCACCAAGTACGGCTGCGGGATTGCCCAATGCGGCGCCTGCACGGTGATGATCAATGGCGAGGCGCAACGCTCCTGTGTCTACCCGGTGAGCGCGGTGGGCAACCAGTCGGTGGAAACCATCGAGAGCCTGGAAAAAAACGGCAAGCTCACCAAGGTTCAACAAGCCTGGGTGAACAACGAAGTGCCCCAGTGCGGCTACTGCCAGTCCGGCATGATCATGGCCACCACGGCGCTGTTGAAAAAAATCCCCAAGCCCACGGATGCCGACATCGACACCCACATCACCAACATCTGTCGT
>VEQI01000030.1 GCA_018883305.1 Limnohabitans sp.
GCGTCAGCGCGTTGGCTTCACTGATATAAGCGCTGCCCGAATTGGTGGTCAGCGTCAGCGTGTCCACGCTGATCTCCAGCGCATCGGTGGAAGTGCCCACCGAGCCCGCCGTGATGCTCAGCGTGCCCGCCGTGATGTCCAGCGCCGTGTCGCCGTCTGCCACAGCCACACCCGCCACCAGGGTCACTGCACCGGTGCCCGCCGTGATCTGGTCCAGACTGAGGGTTCCCAACGTGGCCTCGTAGCGCACGGCGCCGTTGGTGGTGCTGCTCAGTGCGCCCGTGGCCATGGTGATGCTGTTGCCAGCCTGCAGACTCATGGCCTTGGCCGCAGCAGTGATGCTCAAGTCACCCGCCGCCGTTTGTGTGATGTCATGGCCCGCCAGCAGACTGATGTCACCGCCCGAGCTGCTCACCGAGGCCTGCACCGCGATGTCCGAAGCGCTGGCCGTGGCCTGCAGCAGCACGTTGCCCGTGCTGACCACCGCCACATCGGCGCTGGTGCTGCCGCCCTTGAGCGTGATCGTGCCATCGGCCACCAGCGTCAAGGCCGACGCCGTGCCCTGGGTGCGCAGGTCTTCTTGCACCAGGGCGGTGGTGGCCGCGCTGGCGCCGGCCGTGTCCACGCGTTGTGCCGTCACGCTCACCGACTCGATCGACACCGCGCCCGATTCGCTCAGGAACGTGCCGCCGTTCTTGGACAGGCTGGTGAGCTTGCCCACAGCCAACTCCAGGGCATTGCCCGACGTCGCGATGGACGTGCCCGCCGTCAGCAGCAGCGAGCTGGCTGTGATGTCCGTGGCCGCGCTGTCGCTCAGGTCCAGGATGCCTGCACCCACGGCCAGGATCGCCACGCTGCCGCTGCCGGCTTGCAGCTCGCCCAGGGTGATGTCCCCGGTGCCGGCTTCCATGCGAATGTTGCCGTTGGCGGTGGTCAGTTGTGCACCATCGGCCATGGTGATGGCGCGGGTGGCACGCACATCGATGGTCTTGGCCGTGGTGGCGGTCGCGACGTCACCTGCGGCCGCCTGGGTCACGTCGCGACCAGCCAGCAGGCTGATGTTGCCGCCCGTGCTGCTCACCGCGGCGTTAAGGACCAAGTCGCTGCTGCTTCCCGAGGCACTGAGCAAGAGGTTGCCACTGCTCAACACGGACACGCCATCGTTGCTGCTGCCAGCCTCCAGGGTGAGGGTGCCACCGGCTTGCAGGACCAGCACCAGGTTGGCGCTGGTGGTGCGCAGGTCTTCCCAGGTGCCGCCTTGAGCCGCCGAGGCGGTGGCGTCAACGGCGGCGATGCTGTTCAAACGGTTGACAGCCACGCTCACGTTGCTGATGTTCAGGGCATCGGTTTCTTGCACGAAGGCGCCGGTGGTGCCCACGCGCAGGGCCAGTGTGGCCACGCTGGTGTCCAGGGCATCCGTGATGGAGCCGATGGCGCCACCGGCTTGCACATACAGGCCCGAGGCGGTCACGTCGGCGTTGGCGTCTCCATCCAGCACGGCGCCAGTGGCGATCAGGGCGACGGCGTGGCCTGTGGCGGTGATGTTGCAGGGCGATGTCCGCGCCCGCTTTGAGCTGCACATCCAGGCCGGCCGTGATGGCGCGCTCGGTACGCTGGCTGCCTGTGCCCGAGTTCATGGTGATGTTGTTGCCCGCTTGCAGATCCACGCTGCCTGCAGTCACGGTGATGTCACCGCCCGTGGCCAGGGTGAGGTTGCGGCCCGCCAGCACCGTGAGGTGACCCGTGGTGCTGCCCATGGACGCATTGGCCACGACATCGCTGCTGGTACCCGAGGCATTCAGGTAAAGGTTGCCCACGGCACTGACGCCAGCACTGGTGCCTGCATTCACCGTGATGCTGCCCGAGGCCGTCAGTGCCAGAGCGCCAGCAGAGCTCACCAGTCCCAGGCCCAGACTGCTGGATTCGGTGAGGTAAGCGCTGCCCGAGTTGGTGGTCAGCGTCAGCGTGTCCACGCTGATCTCCAGCGCATCGGTGGAAGTGCCCACCGAGCCCGCCGTGATGCTCAGCGTGCCCGCCGTGATGTCCAGCGCCGTGTCGGACACCGAATCGCCGTCCAGGACCTGGTCCGCGACATTGAGGGTCACGGCTTGGCCCGTGCCGGCATTGGTGGCATTCAGGCTTTGCAGCGTGAGGTCATTCCCCGTGCCGGTGACAGTCAGTGTGACGGCACCGGTGGCCGTGATGGTCGGCGCTGTCAGGCTGCCTGCGGCACTCAGTTGCAATACGCCGCGAACGTTGGCATTGCTCAGGGTGAGGGCGCCGGTTTGTTGAACATATGCCCCGCCGCTGCCCACATCCATGTCCATGGTGCTGGCTTGCGTATTCAGGGCTGCGCTGGCCGTGCCCACCGATCCGCTGTTGGCTGTGAGCAGATGCAGAGTTTGAGCCTGTACCAGGCCGCTGCCAGTGGCCAGGATGGACCCAGCAGTGGCGGTGAGTGTCACCTCGGCCGTGCTGGCATGGATGGTATCGACGGAGAGTGCGCCGGTGTCATTGATGATTCGCACGGCGCCCAGGGCGTCAATGCCGGTGTGATCGACACCCATGGCATTCACACGACCCACGGTCAAGGCATTCGATTCACGGATGTACACACCACCCGAACCGGCGTCCACAGACAGTGTGTCAACCTGGATTTCCAGTTCATCGCCTGCGCTGCCCACACCTTGAGTGGCTGCCGTATGGATGTGCAGGCCTTGTGCAATCACATCCACGTTGGCGTCACCATCCACCAATTGGGCGCCCACGTCCAGCACGACGCTACCAGCGGTGGCGGTGATTTGTGACAAGCTGAGGTCATGACCCGCATGCAGCAGGGCGCCACCTGTGGCACTGAGGTTGGCATTCATCACCAGGTCACCGCCAGTGGAAACACTCACGGTGGATTGACCCGAGATGGCATTGGCGATGATGACATCGTTGCCCAGGGTGTTGGTGTTGGTCCAGACCACTGCACCGGTGCTGGTCAGTCCGCTTTGAGCCGCAACGCTCGGTGCCGTGGTCGTCGTTCCACTCAGGTCAATGCGTGAGGCGGACGTGGCGGACGTCGTGCCCAGGGTCACATCGCCCACCGTGTTCACATAGGCCCCCGAAGCACCCGCATTGATGGAGAACAGGGGGGTATTGAGTTCCAGGGCATTGGTCTGTTGCCCCAGCCCAGCGGCTTGCATGCTCAGCTGCTGGGTGACGATGTTGGCGGTGGTGGCGCTGGCTGCCTGCGCATCGCTGATCACGCCGGTGGCGATCAGGCCCACCTGGTTGGCCTCAACCCGGGCCAGCGACATGTCGCCAGCCGATTGCAGTCGGGCGGTGGCTGCTGCCTGAACCGTGGCGCCATTTTGCATGCTCAGTCCAGCGCTGCCAGCCAACAAGTCCACACTGGCACCCGTTGCCAGGGCGGTGACCGTGGCAGTGCCGCCCAGGCTGAGGGTGGCACCGGCCAGGGCACTGAGACTCCCGGTGGTGGTGCTGAGGTTGCCCTGGATACTGAGGTTGCCCAGTGACTCCACGCGCACGTTGCCGCTGGCGGACACCCCAGAAGCCAGAGTCAGGGTGTGGGTGGCACGACTGCCGGCCTTGATCACCAGGTTGCCGCCAATGATTTGCGTACTGGCAGCCACGGTGACGTTGTTGTCACTGCTGGCACCCAGTGCATCGACCTGCGCCCAGGTGAAGTTGGCGAGCCCACCGATTTGAAGCGCATCTGACTCATTGAGATATGCACTGCCGGCGGAGGTTTGAAGAACGATCATCGCGGCTTCGGACTCCAGTGCATGGCCTGCCGAGCCAATGGTGGTACCGGCCACCAATTGGAATTGGCCGCCCACCAGATTGCTCTCGGGACTGGTGGCGCTGTCGTCGTCTTGCGCATCCACGATGGCGCCTGACGCCTGGATCAGTGCTGTGCCGGTGCTGCCTGTTTTGAGAATACCGACAGAGACGTTGGCTGCCTGCGCCTGCAACACGATCTCGCCGTTGTTGGTGATGACTTGCGCATCGCTTTGCATCACGATCTCGGTTGCCGCCAACAGAGAAACCGTGCGACCCAAACCCTCCGCCTTGAGGGTGGGCGCGTAATTGGTGACAGAGGCATCGGCGACGTCGATACGCGCTGCCGAAGCCAGACGGATATTGCCGCCAGCGGAGGTCATGTCTGACTGGATCAGCAAGCCCTTGGCGGTGGTCAAGGTCTGCAGCAGGATGTTTCCGCTGGCCACCACAGGGCCCGAGACCGTGATGGCACCGGTACGCGATACCAGGATCAGTGCACCGCTGGGATCGGCATCATTGGCTGGTGCGGTGGCCGTGATGTCCACAGAGTTGCCACCCGTGCCGTGGCTTCCACTGATAGACAGGTCATCACGCTCACTGAGGTAGACCGCGCCCGAGCCGGCGTTGGACAAGGCCAGTGTCGCCACCTGCGTCATCAGGGAGGCGCTGGACTGGCCAATGCCCGCGCCTGCGCGCAGCACGGCGCTGCCGGTTTTCACAATCAGGTTTTCATCCGACGTATCGTTGCCGGCATCGTTCGCCAGTGAGCCCGTCAGGCCATCACGGATCCAGCCGGACGTGGCTTCCAGCACCACACCGCTGTCAGCCTCGATGCGACTGAGCGTCAGGTTGCGACCGGCTGTCACGTTGACAGCGCCCGTGTGACTGCTGCCCAACGCTAACAGGGCGCGACCGCTGTTTTGTGTCACATCACGGTGTGCGCTCAAATTGATGAAGCCGTCAGTGCGCAACGTGGCATTGAGTGTCAAGTCCGTACCGGCGGCGTCCACGGTGATCAGGCCATTGGTGTTGGTGACATTGGCGCCGATCTGGACATCGCCCGTGGAGGTCATCGTGATCGCCCCTCCATTGGCTTGCACCACGCCCAGCGTCTGCAGGCTACCCGTGGTGCCCAGTGCGTTGAGTCCAACAGTGCCCGCACCTGCGTGGGAGATCGTGCCACCGGACAACACCTTCAGCAGGCCGTTGGTGGTGTTGATGGAAACCGCGCCTGCACCTTGCTGACTGATGGATTGAACGTCCAACTCACCGCCGCTGGCCAGTTCGGTCAGGGTCAGGTTGCCAGAGGTGGTGTTGGTGGCGGTGACGGTGCCCACATCGAGGAAGCGCAGGTCGGTGCCCGTGGCGGAGCGGACCGTCAGATGATCGGCACGCAGGGGTTCACTGGCCACACGGTCATCCAGGGCGGCCACCGCATTGGATTGCAGGATCAGGCCCTGTGCGGAATACAGGCTGACATCCTTCAGGGTATTGACGCCGGCTTGGACCTTGTTCTGAATATTGATGTTATTGATCGCATCCAGGGAGATGTTGCCATCCACCAGGAACGCGAAGTCGCTGCTGGCGGCAATGTCCATGACAGTGATGCTGCCGCCGTAAATTTCCAGGTTGCTCCAGAACAAGGGCGAGGTGGTGGAGGCAAACGCACCCACACGCACTTCACCGGACTCGGCCGCAGCGTGGCTGCCGCTGACACGGCCAATGACAATCTTGCCAAAACCGGCACTCAGGGCCGCCATGTCGGTGGTGTCAATGTTCAGTCGAGCCGGATCGCTGTAAGGCGGGTCACCCACTTCATACGCCAGGTTTGCGGTGGCCGAACGCATGGTCAAGGTGCCACCGTTGCTCAACACCGATTGGGCGCCACCGCGGAAATCAATCTCGTCGGCTTCAATGGTGATGTTGCCACCAACACTGGCTGCCGATTGCACGATCAACCCACCATCAAAAATCACCTGCGAGGCGCCCGTGATATTGAGGTTGCCTCCGGTGATGCGCACCGTGTTGGCAAAGTGAACGACGCCGCTGGCAGCAATGTTGAGGTCACCGTTGAGCACCACTTCACCGTTGAAGGTGACATCGTCCGGCAGGTTGTAAACCCCCGTGTTGACCTGAATACCTTGAATGTTCAGGCCTTCCAGGGGGTCAGCAGTCTGGCCGGGCTCAGGGAAGCCCACTCGGCCGGCAATCACCACGTTGCCCGGCGCCTTGAGGGTGAGGGTGTCGTTACCGGCTTGACCATTGCCGTTGATGATGTGCCAGCTTTGACCACCCAGCACCATGTCGCCATTGCCGTCGGAGCCGGCGACAGCCGTCACGTTGGCCGTGATGATGAGGGAGTCGTCAATGAACAGCGTATCAGTGGCCGTGACAGTGGCGTTGCCATCCCAGTAGGTGGTGAAGCCGGAGCCCTTGATGCGCAGGTTACCCGTGACAGAGACCGACTGGTTCAGCTTGATCTCTCCGCCGACCACCGGGTTATTGATATTCACGTCGTCTTTGAAGACGATGTCGGTCGTGCTGGTGTTGGTGGTGGAGCCAAAAATCAGCTGGTTGCCACTGAAGTTGCTGCCGATGTTGATGGTGTTAAAGCCCGGCTGCAACAGTGTCAGTTCAGCTGTGTCAACGGTGTAGTTGCCATTTGTGGATGTGGAGCCACCGAACACCACATTGCCTGCTGTGTTCATGTTCACCAGATTCAGGTCGCCATCCGCACTGCGAATGGCAGCGCAGATATCCACGTCATAGGCATGCAGGCTCACCGTTTGCCCGGATGCATCCAGTGCGCCGCAAATCTCTTGAATGCCGCCCAAGCTGCTCAACAGCGTCTGGCCGGCCTTGGAGCCGCCATTGGCGCCCGTGGTTTGCTCAACCTCGATGGAGCCAGTCGAGATCATGCGCAAGGCTTCGCGCTCGCTGCTGGCGGCGTTCAGCATCACAGCATCCACCACGACCGAGCCGGGGGAGACATCAAAACCAGTGGCTGCTGCACCCACTTGGTGGCCCACATTGATTTGCAGCGTGCCACGACGTTGTGTCTCATCGGAAGAGTCATGCCCCAGCGTCTGAAGGAATGCCCCGCCCGCAGAACGCAAGATGGTGTTGTTGGGCAAGTGCAGTGTCGACAGATAAGTTGGCAGGTTGGCCACCTTGATCTCACCAGTCAGTTCGTTCGAGGTGAAATAGCCGCGCGCCATCAGCCACTGAATTTCCGGATCGAAGGCGTAGCCAGCACCAGAGGGCACAGCCAGCCATCCATCCATGCGCCAGCGGTTAGCCACAGCATCAAACACCACATCCTTGGCGTTGATCACATTGCCCTTGGGTGTCTTGATGACGATGTCACCATATACGGCGTTGCCCGACAGGGTGTTGCCTGCATCCGGATTGGTGGCGCCTACGCGCACACCAGCAGCCAGCACCAAATCACCACCATCAGCCGTCAAGTAGACGCTACCACCTGCCGTGGTGATGTCCGAGTTCAGACGGATGCCGCTGGTAGTGCCACCTGCATAAAGCGTCACCGATCCGGTAGTGGCTGTCACGCCGTTGTTGTTGACCAGAATATTCCCAGCGGTGGTGGTCACGCTCACGCCACCGCTGGCTTGTTGATTCAGACGGAGAATTTCCAGTGATCCTGCCTCGACCAGGCCGATTTCACCCGAAGTGGTGTTGATCACATCCAGTCGGCTGACATCAATTTCAATCGGATTGGCCAAGGTGCCAATGCCACCATGAGCGCGTATGTAGAGCGTGGCATTTTGCGCAATGATGTCAATGCTGCCTTCAGCCGCATCGATGATGGCGCCTGAGGTGATGCTCAGGTCGGCGCTGTTGGTGGAACGCAGTTTACCCAGCGTGATCTGATCCGCCGCCGTGATTTGCAGGGTGCCGCTGCCAGCGTTAACTTCGGTCTCGCCAGTCATCACCAGAGTGCCGCCGCTGGTGATGGAGATGTTGCCACTGGTACTGGTGACATCGCCCGAGACACCCATGCTGAAGTTGCCTGCCGAGATCAGGGTGATGTCGCCGGAGACACTGCGCAGCGCTTGCGACAGAGTCAGTGTGCCGCTGGTGGTCTGGAGGTAAATGGTGTTAGTGCCAGAAACGGTGCCTGGCGCTTCCATGGCCAGATTACCACCCGTACGGATGTAGATGGAGCCGCCGTTGGTGCTGGTGAGCTTGTTCACGGTCAGCGCATCGGCTTCGTAGACCGTGATGCCATCGGCAGCCGTGATACTCAGCGTGTCCATCTCCACGGTGCTGGTGGCGGAGCCCAAGGTGATCGAACCACCTGTTGCATTGAGCACCACATCTGTGGAGCCCGACAGACTACGAATGCTGATGTTGCCGGTCTTGGAGGTGATGGTGACGTTGCCCGCCAGGCCCGTGATGTCACCAATGATGATGTTGCCATCAGCCACGATAGAAACATTGCCACCGTCCAGAATGTTCAGGCTGCTGAGGTTCAGGCTGCCTGTCTGCATGACTGTCAGGTTCCCCTTGCGGGTCATATTGACGCTTAGATTCTGGACATCCGTGGTGAGACTGAGGTCGTCACCCACGGTGATGCTGAGGTCTTGCGCGGTCACTTTGCCGCCTAGCGTGATGCCGCCGGTCGCCGTCAACTGCACCGTGCCGCCCGTCTGAGGATCGCGCCCGACATTGATGGCGGAGACTACCACCAGATCGCTTTGGGTTGGGTATACATCATCCGCACCCGCGCGCAGGTTGATCAATTCACTCTGATAAGGCGTGGTGGGTAGGGATACCACGGTCAAACTGCCATTTGCCGCCAGACCAAAACTGCCGGGTGAGCGATCCGGCATGATCAACACGTAGTCGCCGCTGACGGGCAGGGGGTTGGCGGGGCTGCCCACTGCATTGTCCACAGCGCTGGCAGAGGCCGTGAATGCCGTGTTGGCGGAAGTGGCGGTCAAGGTCAGGGTTTGGGTCGCCGTGGCGGTTGCCGTCACCAAGCCGGAGCCCAGCAATTTGTAGGACAAGGCGCTCAGGATGGCCGACCAGCTTTGGCCCACGACGATGCTGTTGACCGTGTCGCCCACCTTGACGGCATATTTGGTGCCGTTGAGTGTCACGGTGTATTCCACACCATTGGCAGGTGTGCTGGTACCAGGAATTTGTAGGGTGGAAACCTGAGTGGCCGACGTTCCAGCAGTGGTGGTTGTGCTGACAGATGAACTGAGGGACGTGGTCTGATTCACCAGGCTGGAGATGCCCACGCCAGACACGGCGAAAGCCTGGTTGAAATTCGCTGCCGTCAGGGTGATCTTGCGGTTAGTGACGTCAGCGCTGGCAATGACATGGTTGTTGACGGTGTCGGCATTGATGTCGGTCACCATCGATTGCAGAAGATTGGCCCAATCCATGGTGGCCAAAGAGTTGGTGTTGACCGAATAGGTCAGCGCCGTTCCGCTGGCGGGGGTGATGGTCAGGGCCGCGCGCATGTTGGCAGCCAAGGTGATGTTGCCGTATTGCAGCGAGCTGATTTGCTTGGCCGCACTGGGCATGGTGGTGGGAACGGCACCGTTATCGCTGACCAGGCTGCTGGACGAGTACACCAGACCGCCAACGGTGACAAATTGGTTATTGCTCTTGCCGGTGAGTGAAAGCTGCAGGTCGGTGGTATTCGCACTGGCTGTGAAGAGACTGTTGATGTCCGCGTTGATCAGAGATTCGAACTTCTGCAACACCTCTGCATTCGTTCGAACCTTGTCCGCATAGCTGGCCAGGCCCAGGAGTTTGTAGTTGCTGGTGCCCGATTTGCTGACTGTCAACTTGCGGGCAGTGTCATCAATGGTGACGGTGAAACCGGCTGTTGTCAGCGTCGATTGCAGTCCAGTGAGTACCGCATTCCAGGTGTTGGTGGCCGTGACGGTGTAGCTCGCGGTTTGAGTTTGTGCAGTGCCTGAGGTGTAACCCAAGGAGAGGTTGATGACCTGACCTTGCGTCAAGGGGAAGTTATCCAAGATCACCTCTGCCCCGTCGCTGCCTACGGCGGTGAGTTGCGCAGGCAATACATAACTGGTGGCCAGGAATTTTGCATTATTGGCCGTGCCTGTGAACACCAATTTGTTTCCATTGACAACGGCATTCGCGAATTTGCCTGATTGCGCATTGATCAATGTGGCCAAATTAGAGAGCACAGTGGACATCGAGTTGCCCGCGACCGCTTTGTAATCGTAGCTGTACTCGGTGTAAGACGTTCCATTGACGGCATACATGAACACACGATAGGTGTAGTCGGTGTCTACGGAGCTGCCGAAATCAATTTCCTCGATCTGCGGCAGGCTGGCGGCGGGCTGTTGTGTGACCAGGTAGACCGGTTGAGCGGTGGGGTAGCTGGTGCGATAGCCGGCATCCACCGTGTAGGTGGTGGTATTTCCAGTGGCATTTTGCAGAACCAGGCTGTACGTGTCTCCGGACACCGGCGAACGTGCAGAAGACAGTCCAACCATGGATTGCTGTGCCACAGCGCTCGCAGTCTTCACCAGAGGATCAGACCCGACAGAGGGGATCACACCAGTGGGATCCACCCCAACGGCGTCTACCGTGAACATGGAGTTGGCATCCGTGGATGTGAGTACCAGCTGGTAGGTACCCGCATTGACGGTCACTGAAATGGACTCGCTCAGTTCAATCTGCCGCTTGAATTCGCCCAGCAGGGTTGCCCAGTCGGTGGCGTTGGTGGATTGAACAGTCACCGTAGCCGCTGCGCCAATGGCTGCTCTCAGTCCGTTGGCAATATCGGTGATAGTGTTACCTGCTGCAGCAACATAGGTGTATGCGTTGGCGCCCAGCGTGATACTGTAAGTTGCCCCTGTCACCACTGGAACATTGCTGAGGTTGATCAGCGTTGGAGCCGACGATTTTTCACCCTGCGTGATCAATGCACGGTCAGCACCACTGACGGAGGCGCGAATGCCGGTCGAAGAGCCCGTCACGGTGCTGGCTGACCCCCATGCGGTAATACGCACAACCGATCCGCTGGACGTGGCCGCATAGGTACTGTCGAGATCGATGGCAGCGGCCAGATGAGATGCCACCGTTGACATGGTTTCACCAATGGCCGCAGTGGTGGTGAACGGCGTGACAACGTTGACACTGTAGGTGGCACCACGTTGCAAGGTGACGCCAGAGAAATCCACCAAGCGAGCCCGAGTGCTGCTCACGGTTTTGACGGCCAGAACGGTGGCAGCTGATGAAAGCGTTAGTGTCCCAGTACCACTGTTGTAGGTGGCTGAATTTCCATTACCAGTGATCGCTGCCACCAGTGCCGCTCCCAAAGTATCCGGCGAGTTGGGTGCGTTGGCCGCTGTCAGATCAACCGAGTAAGTGTTGTTTGTGAATTCAACTTTGACTGCGGACAAACCAGTCAGGGTCAGTGCGCTGAGGTTGACGCTGGTGCTTGCACTGGTGCCCACAATGGTTCGAATGTCTGCTGACACCGCGCCAACCGTTGTGCCAGTCAAGACCAATGACCCCGCCACAGCGTTGTCTGTGAGGGTGGCGTCGTTGATCAGGCTTTGCAAGTCAGTGGTCAATGCGGCGGCAGAACTCACTGCGGTGGAGGTGACTGTGGTGGAGCCAATCCGCACCACCACATCACGCGCGGTTGTCAATGCGGTGGCCGTGCTGAACTCCAGAGTTGCCTCTTCCTGTACGGTGGGTGTGCCCAAGACTGGCGCTGCTGTTGTGGCGCTAAAGTCAACGCCACTGGCTGAAGCATTGGCGCCACTCAGCGCCATCACCACGTTATTGCCCACCGTGGCGCTGTAGCGGTTACCGTTGATCACCACGCTAAACGCCGCGCCTGTCGTCAAAGATGCATTGGTGAAGGCCAGATCACTGACTTGTACGCCACCTGTTCCCGCATTTTGATCCGGTGTGTCGCCCGCATCATCTACCGAGTTGGACACAGCGCTGGCGGTGGACTCTACTAGCTGGAAGTTGCTGATGGTGAACGCTCGATTGGCTACCTTGGCAGTCAAGGTGAGCTGTCGCAATTCGTCATCAGCAACGGCCGTCACGGAGGCCGAGGTATCCGCGGCAATCAGACTGACAAACTTGCCCAACAGATCTGTCCAAGTGGCATTGGACGACAACCCGGTGGTCACCCCAGGCTCCACCACATAGGTTCTGGTCTGCGAATTGCTCTGGATGCTGAGGGTGTATTGATAACCCAACCCAATGCTGCGCGGGAAACTCAAGACAGTGACCTGCGTAGCAATTTCGCCAGCCGCCGTGGTGGTGGTGGCCTGCGCCGATTGAACGCCGCCACCAGTGGCAAACGCGGCAGTTTGCGTGACGGTCGTGGCTCCGGTGTTCATGCCGCTGGATTGCGCGATGTAGCGCACTTCCAGTTCATTGTTCACACCAATTTTGGTGGGATCGGAGAGCACCATGGGTGTGTTGGCCGTATTACCAAGGATATAGACCTTGTAGCCATATACATCCGCCGACTGTTGATCGAAGGCCGCGTAGCCCACCGAAGCAGCAGGCTGGAAAGCCTTATTGGTGGGGCCCGTCATCGTTAATTGACGAGCGCTGTCATTGATAGTGACCGTTTTGCTTTGGGCCGCACTGGTTTCACCCGCTTCAATCTGTGATTTCAGCGCGGACAGGACCGTGGCCCAGGTGTTGTGTGAAGCATCCGCCGTTACCGTATACCGACGGGTATCAATCAGAACCGAATAAACATCCCCGATGGCAATGGCACGGTTGGCAAAGGTCAGTGTGGATACTTGTGCGGCACTGGAAGACGAGGCCGTCACCAGTGTGTTGGTGCCGAACAGCTGGTTCTGGGCCTCCCATTCGTAGATAGTGCCTTTGGCGTCCACCGTGACGGATCCACCCTTGCTGCCGCTGGCTGGCACCGCCTTGAGCGCGCCCACCGCCGTGGCGGCTTCCATGTAGTCCACATAGATGTTTTGTCCCGAGCGGGCAATGACTTCTTTCCCATCCGCCACGTTGTGCATGTCGCGCACGTAGAGGTTTCCACCTGCAATGACCTCGATACGGCCATTGTTGGCGACCACCTGATCGACGATCAAACCATCGGCTTCGTTGACCAGTATGTCCCCTGCATTGGAGGAGACCAAGTCCAGATGATTGACCAGTGTGTTGACCGTGACCGCTCCCTGCGCTTGCACCTTGAGTGCATTGGCCATGAAGACCGAGGCGCCATCCGCCAAAATAGAGGCCGCCTGAATGCTGAGCGTGCCGCTGTTGGTGTTGGCACCCACGATGCCGCCGGTCACCACCAGTTGCCCCTGGATGCGCAGCGTGACGTTTTGTGCCGGGTCAAAGCTGTTGAGACCGCCCACAAAGCCGCTCAACGTCCAGTCACGAACGGCGCCGCTGGTGTTCTTGAGGTCGACATAGATGTCGCGCAGCGCACGGATCTCGAAGCTGGCAGAGGGCAGGTCGTTGGTCTGGATATTGATGTAACCGGTCGGTGAGCTGATGGCGTTCTCGGACACCTGATCCAGCAAATCGCCATCACTGTTGAGGTCTACACCAGACACGGCTTCAGAGATGACATCCGTGGTGTCACCGTCGGAGTTGAAGTCAAAGGCTTTCAGTGCATTTTGAGCCCCACGTGCCTTGAGAACCACTTTGTCGATCTTGCTGTCCGAATCTGCGCTGCCATCAAAGTGCGTGGACTTGATAGAGATCGTGCCTGCCAGGTTGAGGTCCTCACCGGCTTCCAGCTCCAGGTACCGGTTGGCAGACAACGCCCCGCTCAGATTCAAGCTGCCGCCAGAATGAATGATGATGCTGTCAGAGGAGAGGGTGGAGGGCAGGGCGCGCGTGATGCTGCTGCCTTCACCAAACTGGAAGAAGGTACCGGCGCGATAGTCAATGCTCTCCGGCGCTGCAAAGAATTGATAGAGCTGAACGGAGCCAGCCGCATTGAAAGCCACACCACGGGTGAGTTGAATCACCGCAGCGCTGGTGTTCGTCTGACGCACCACGGCAATGTTGGCCGTTTGACTGGTCAGCGACACAGAGTCGCCCTTGATCAGACCCTGATAACCCTGGTTAGTGGCATCGACGTAAACCTTGCCGACGCGAAGCTCGCTTTGCGTGGTCAGGTTGACCTTGTCCATACCTGCGGTGGGGGTGGTGATTTCTGCGCGCAGGACATCCAGACCGGCGGTCTTCTCATAGACGCCGTCCAGCTCTGACAACGTGATAGAGCCAGTGACCGTCCGTGCGTCCAGCACATTCAGAGCCGCTTCCACGCCGGTGAAGCCAGTCTGCGCACGAACCACGAGCTGGTTGGCCACTACGTCAACCGCGTCATCCACAAAGGTTTCATAGACCTTGCCGCCAGACGTCAGGTTCACGTTCCCAGCGGATGTGACTTTCTCGGTGGCCAAGTTGATCGTGCCCGAACTGCCATCGGACACCGTAGGCGCGTTGCTGGCATTATCAATGTATAAACCCGCGCTGACATAGCGGATCTGGATGTCACCCACAGCGTTGATGTTGATGTCGTTGCCCGCCTTGTTGGTGCGCGACTGCACGTCGATCAAGTCCACCGCTGCACCAGCTGTCAAGTTGAAGGCGCCATTGGCCACTCGCACATTGTTGAGTTTGAGGTTTCGGGCCGCCTGCTGCACGTAAACATCACCGGGTTTCCCGGTCTGAAGGTTCAGCAAGTTGACGTTGGTGAGGATGGGCGCCAAGGCTGTCCCCAAGCCACTGAATGCCGTGAGGCTGAGCTCATCCGCCTTCAGCACATTCGAGGGGTTGGTGAATGTCAGATAGCCCTGGACGTCCAGCGTCACGTCGCCACGACGCACACCAATGTCGTCCCCGGTGGAGATCGCGCCCAGGCTGATCGTCACGCCATTGGCCAGTGCGGCCCGGTTCTGCGCCCGCACGGTGATGTCATTGCGATCGCTCAAGCCGCTGGCCACCAGGCTGACGGCATCGACATTGCCAGCATTGACAATCTCGATGGCGCCATCCTTGGTGAGCGCGCGGGTGACTTTCAGGTTGGCTTTGTTGGCCAGGAAAATATCCCCGGTGTCGGTCAGGCTTAAATCCACCTCGGCCGTGTTGGTGCCCAGGGTGATACCACTGCCAGCCAAAGCAATGACCTTCGACGTGGTCAGCACACCCGTAGGAAGGGTTTCGGTGACACCGTTGAGGGTCTGAGTGGCCAGGGTCTGGGTGATACGACCCTGCGCAGCCGTCAGGTTCATGATGGCCGTGGCATTCGATGTGGTGAAGGTGGCGTTGGTCAGGGTGATGCTGCCGCCCACGGTGCCTGCAGTCAGGTCAATGTTTTGCGCCGAGGCCGTGACACGGGTATCAGCATCCGCCGTGATGCTGCCATCATGAGAAATTCCCTGTCCAGACTTCAATACCACCGTGCCCGCGTTGATCAGCCCCGACAGATCCAGGTCGCGGCCTGCGCTGGCCGTGAACGTCGTGGTGCTGTCGGCGTCACTGACACCGCCCAGGTGGATGTCCTTGGTGGATGAAATCAGCACGGAGGCCGTGGTGCTGGTTGAGTTGGCACTTTGCGTGGCAGTGACTTGTCCCGAGTCCGTGATGTCCAGCAGCACGCCAGCTTGCAGGTTGATCGTCTCACCTTGTAACGTGGAGGTGATGGGCACCACATTGCTGTTGATCGTGGTGGTGGCCAGACCCTGGACGCGCAGGGTGTCGCGGGCGTTGATCGACAGGGCTTGGTCGGCCACGATCTTGCCGCTCAAGTTGATGCTGCCGCTGGCACCGATGGTGATGTTCTGAGCGCCAAGCGACGTGTTGGCACCGCCAAAGGCCCGCACACTGGTGTTGCTGGTGTCCAGTACCGTGGTGAGCACCGTGGTGGTGGACACAATGGGTCGACTTTCCCACACTGTGACGTTGGAGTAGGTGACATTCATCACCTGCTTGGTGATGGTCTGCGTGATGGGCAGCATCTTGTTGATGTCGTGGTCTTGCGACACCATCTTGAAGTTTTGCTTGAGCCGCATATCACGGATCTCATGCCAGTTGGACTTCCACCCATAGGTGTAGTCGTTGTAGTTTTCGTACAGGGTCTTGTCCAACTCCTTGCGGCCATACACCTCGTATACGTTGTACTGCGTGCCGCCTTTCTTGCCGGAGTTGTCCACCCACTGCACGTTGGTTCGAAGTTGGTCGTAACGCCAGTCGCCAGGGTTGTTGGCGGGACTGGCGTTGGCACCCACGTTGAAGCCACCGCCATTCACCACTTGGTTGTACGCACCGGAGGTGCTCAGATTCTGCGAGGTCGCGGTGTAAACCGGTACATGGTTGGTGAATTGATTGAACAGCGACGACACATCGTAGAACAACGCATCTCGGCCTTCCCAGCCACGACCGCCGTTGACGGTCCATTGGCCCGTCAGGGACACCCAGTTGGTCCAGTACTTGTACTCAAAGGCGAACTGGCTGGAACGGACGGACGTGGCGGACTGGTTGAAATAAGAGGTGTCCGTGGCCAAGGCCGCTATGTAGGTGTTCAACGCCGTGACGCGGTCTGTGAAGCGACCGCTTTGATAGGCCTCCATGGCGTTCCGGATTGACGCAGCACTGGCGGTCCCAATGTCCGTGGAATAGGCGCTGCCCCCGTTGGTGTCATCCCGGTAAGCGGTTTGTTGAGCAGAACTGCCCCAGCTCCAGTTCGGGTCGCGCCAAATGGTGGTCCCCAGCGCCGGATCGCGGGCGCCGATGTCGAAAACACGCGTGCCACTGCCGGTCACATAGCTGGCTTGCCAGTTGGCCTGGCCGTCTTCTGCGCCGGCGTGTGCTTCCACGCCCGGATACCAGCCATAGCCGTCCACCGGGAAATAATAGCGGGACGTGAGC
>VEQI01000001.1 GCA_018883305.1 Limnohabitans sp.
GCAGTATCCGGCAAGCCACCTTGGTGAAAACCGTGCGTTCGGATCAGGTGGTGGACATGATGCTCTCTCAACAACTCGAGGTGGCCGCAGGCGTCAAGCAACAACTGGAGCGTGACATGCAGCGCGTATCCGGGCTGCGCATGTTGCAGCCGAGCTTCATGCAGATTCAGCAGGCCATGGCCACCGCAGATGGCCATCCGCAAGGCGCTCGCTACTTGCGCCGCTTTGTGGAACAACTTAAAGCGTCCGGCTTTGTGCACCAAGCCCTGGCGCGTCACCGCATTGAAGGGGTCACTGTCCCACCTGCCAGCCCTGCTTGACGGGCCACCACGTGACAACCAAAGCAACGCCAGTCACGTTGAGGAAGCACGTGGACAAGAAAGCCCTCCTCATGAAAAAAACTGCGCTCCTCATCGTCCTCACCACGCTGGGACTTCAGGCTTGTGTGATGGCACCGCCGCAGCCTGTGCCGGTGGTGGTTCAACAGCCACCCGGTGTCGTGGTGCCCCCGGGGGTGGTTTATGTGGCGCCCACTTATCCCGCACCTACTGTGGGTTTTATTTGGGAGTTCCATCCGCACTACGGCTGGGGTTGGCGCCACCCACAGCGTGGCTGGCATCGCGGCTGGCGCTGAGTCAGCAAGGATGGAGGGCGTTTTCAGGGTCTGTCAGCACCCATTCTGGTGTCACGCGTGGCGCCAGAACACGACACAAAAGATATCACCACCGTTGATTTCCAATATTGGACGTTAACGCCGTCAACTCCTAAGATCTGGCGCCAAGCGATCGACGGACGTGTCGATGCATCAAAGAGGAGACACGCATGCGGATCATCCAACGTTTGATCTGGACCCTGGTCATGATGGGATGGACCGCTCTGAGTTGGTCGCAAACGGCTTACCCATCCAAACCCATACGTTTGATCATGCCATTTGCCGCGGGAGGCCCTAGCGATGTCTTGGCCCGGGCTTTGGCCAAAGGCTTGTCTGATGAGTTAGGCCAACCCGTGACGGTGGAAAACCGATTAGGTGCCGGAGGCAGCATCGGGATTGACTTGGTCGCCAAAGCCCCTGCGGATGGTTACACCCTGGGCTTCGCGCATACCGGCTCCATGGAGATCAACCCCCATTTGTATGCCAAGCATCCGTTCAATGCACTGACAGACCTGACCCCCATCTCGCCCGTGGTGTCCTACACCAATGTGCTGGTCGTCAATCCCACGGTGCCGGCCAAAACACTCAAGGAATTCATCTCTTGGGCCCGGGAAAATCCTTCTGCCGCCAACTATGCCTCTGGCGGCAACGGTGCCACCAATCATTTGTCAGGTGAGTTGCTCAAGGCGCTGGCGGACATCAACTTGCGGCATATTCCGTATAAAGGCAACGCGCCCGCCATGGTTGATGTGATGAGTGGCAACGTGGCCGCCATGTTCGATATCCCGACCACGGCCCTGCCGCAAATCAAGGCCGGCAAGGTTCGCCCTCTGGCCATCACCAGTGCAAAACGCAGCACCTACATGCCCGATGTACCCACCATGCGTGAGGCCGGGTTGCCAGGCTTCGAAGAAGCTGGCAGTGACCTCTGGTTCGGTGTGGTCGGCCCCGCCCATCTGCCGGCACCGATTGTCGATCGTCTTTATCAAGCCATCGTGCGGGCCACCAGCAAACCCGATCTGCAAGAAACCATCAAGGCCATGGCTTATGAAAAATGGCTCATGCCGCCTGCAGAATTCAAGCAGTGGTTGAGCCAGGACTACCCCAAATGGGCCAAGGTGGTGAACTTATCGGGCGCGAAGATTGACTGACCGCCGACGATCCAGGTCCACCAACAATTCGCGAAATCGTCTGGCCGCGGGCGGCTCCGTGCGAGCATTGGTGGCCACCGCCAGCGCCAACCCCAAATGATTGGCCGGTTGCGTGAGTGTTCGAAATGTCAAGGCCTTGGATGCCTGCACCTGACAAATGGATGGCACCAGGGCTACCCCCATGCCACTCTCCACCAAGCTCAGCATGGTTTGCACTTGTACGGCCTCCTGAGCCACATGCGGCGTGAAACCGACCGCCTGGCAGGCCGTCACCACCTGAGCGCGCATGTTCGCGGCCAGGCTGGCCGAGTACATGACAAACGGCTGATCGGCCAAATCTTTGAGGCCCAGGCGCTTGCGATGCACCAGCGGGCTGTGTTTGGATAGCACCAGAACCAGCTGATCCGGCTCAACCGGCTGAAGTCGTGCCTGGGTGGCTTCAATGAGTGGGTACCTCACGATGCCCAAATCAAGATCATTGCTTTCCACTTCACGCAGAATGCGTGTCGTCGTGAGTTCTTTCAGATCCAGAACGACGTGGGGATACTTCTCGCGGAACAGGGGCAAGGCTTGGGGAAACAATTTGTAAGTGGCTGACCCCACAAAACCGATAGACAAACGGCCGCCAATGCCCTGATCCGCCTCCTGCGCAGCCTTGCGCAACTCCAGCGCATGGAATTGAATTTGACGGGCGTGATCCAGGACGGTTTGCCCCACTGTGGTCAAGCGAAGACCACGTCGCTCTCGCATGAAGAGCGTCACACCCAGATCTTGCTCCAGACGCTTGATGGAAACCGACAGCGGCGGCTGCGCCATGTGCAGCCGCTCCGCGGCCTTGCGGAAATTCAGCGTTTCAGCCACCATCAAGAACTGGTTGAGTTGTCGCAGATTCATGACAAAAATAGTATCACTGATGGCAAAAACTTGTATTGGACGATAAGGGCAGACCACCCTACAGTCAGCCATTGGCATTGCATGCCCGAGTCCCTGTTGGAGAACATCATCCATGAGTGAGCGTGAAGAAACACTGGCGTTACTGGTCGAGGCCTGTCGCCGTTTTGCCCGGGAAGTGCTGATCCCCGCGGAACCGGTCGTCGAGGAAACGGGCCAAATTCCAGACCATGTCGTCCAAGGTCTGCGCGATCTCGGCTTGTTCGGCATGACCATTCCCGAAGCCTACGGTGGCTTGGGTCTGTCTGTGTATGAAGAGGTTCGCCTGGTGCAAGAGATCTGTTATGCGCAACCCGCCTTTCGCTCCTACTTTGGCACCACCAACGGAGTGGGCACGCTGGGCATCATTCATTTCGGCACCGAAGCGCAAAAACAACGCTATCTGCCTCGATTGGCCACGGGCGAGATGATGGCCTCCTTTGCCTTGACGGAACCGGATGCCGGCTCCGATGCCGCGTCACTCATCACACGGGCCGTGCAACAAGGTGATCACTACGTCATCAATGGCTCGAAGCGGTTCATCACCAATGCCGTCCATGCTGGTGTATTCACGGTCTTTGCTCGCACCGGTGGCAAAGACAGTGGGGCCAGTGGCATCTCGGCATTTCTGGTGGATCGCGATACGCCCGGTCTGTCCGTGGCGCCCCCCTACGAGAAGATGGGGTTTGCAGGTTCGCATGAATCCGATGTCATGTTCGACGACGTCAAAGTCCCCGCATCGGCCATGCTTGGCGCGCAAGGCACAGGCTTCAAGAATGCCATGCGCTCACTGGACCATGCCCGGATACACATGGCGGCGGTGGCCACTGGCTTGTGCCACCGCCTGATCGATGAAGGGTTGCGTTACGCCATGGAGCGCAAACAATTCGGGCAATCCATCTCGAAATTTCAATTCATCCAAGGCATGCTGGCAGAAAGTCAGGCCGAAGCCTATGCTGCGCGCGCCATGGTGGAACGAGCCGCACATGACATGGATACGGGCAAAAAAATCACCAAGGAAGCCGCTTGCTGCAAATACTTTGCCACTGAGGCTGCCAGTCGCATCGCCGACCGAATGTTGCAAATTCATGGTGGCAATGGCTACATCAAGGCGTATCCCATTGAGCGACTGTATCGGGACGTCCGGCTGTTGCGGATTTATGAAGGCACCAGCCAGATACTTCAATTGGTCACTGCACGTGAAATGCTGCGCGAAGCAGGCGCTTAAAGGTTGACACCATGAGTGGACCTCTGGATGGCATCAAGATCATTGACTTGACCTCGGTGGTGATGGGCCCCTATGCCAGTCAGGTCCTGGCTGACTATGGTGCAGATGTCATCAAGGTGGAGGGGGTCGACGGTGAGGTGATGCGTAAATCGGGCCCCATGCGTCATGCGAGCATGGGACATTTGTATCTGGCGCTGGGACGAAACAAACGTTCCGTGGCCATCAACCTCAAGAGCGAGCAGGGTCTGCAAGTCTTGTTGCGAATGTTGAAATCGGCGGATGTCTTGATGTACAACATTCGCCCTCAGGCCATGGAACGGCTCGGCTTGGGGTATGAAACATTGCAACGCATCAACCCAGGCCTGATCTACGCTGGCGCCTTTGGATTCAGTCAACAAGGGCCGTATGCCGAACGTCCTGCGTATGACGACTTGATTCAAGGGATGTGCGGCATCCCTTGGTTGGCCAGCGAAGCGGGGGCGCCTATCCCTCGCTATGCGCCCTTTGTGCTGGTTGATCGAATGGTGGGCCTTCAATTTTCCAATGCCATCACCTCCGCATTGTTATTTCGCGAGCGTACCGGCAAAGGTCAGCGCGTCGATGTTCCCATGTTCGAAGGCATGTTGTCCGTGATCCTGGGAGAGCACCTGGCCGGTGAGCAGTTCGTGCCCCCCGTGGGACCGGTGGGATACCAGCGCAGCCTCGCCAAGGATCGCCGTCCGTACGCCACGCAGGACGGCTTCATCTGCGTCTTGGTCTACAACGACAAGCATTGGAAAAATTTCTTTGATCTGATTGGTCGGCCCGAGGTCTTTCAATACGATCGACGTTTTCAAGAACAGAACCTGCGTCTTGAAAACATCGACTATGTCTACGATTACCTGAGTCAAGTCTTGGCCACGCGCACCACGGCCGATTGGTTGGCGGCCTTTGCACAGGCGGATATCCCTGCAGCGCCCATGTATGACCTGGATGACATTTTGAAGGACGAACACGTCCAGGCCATCGACTTCATTCGTGAAGTCGAGCACCCCACTGAAGGAACCTTGCGCATGACGTCGATCCCCACCGAGTGGTCGGTCTCTGTGCCAGAGCACCGTCATCATGCGCCACTGCCCGGAGAGAACACACGCGATGTCTTGATGGCGCATGGTTTCACCGAACACGAAGTGGACGATTTGTCCGCATCGGGCGTGGTTCGTACGCTTTGAATCCAGCTTCAGATATGTCTGACCGCCGCAAGTGCCCGAGAAGTCCGCTCGTGCCGCCATAATTCGGTCACATCGAACCATCCACGGACCCCATGCAACCTCCTCTGCACACCGTCCTCACCGGCCAGCTGGCCGTCATCACAGGCGCGGCGCATGGCATCGGAGCCGCCATTGCCAACACACTGGCATCCGCAGGCGCGCAGGTGTTGTTGCTGGATCAAGACATGGCCGCGGCTCAAGCACTGGCCACGGGCTTGCAACAGCAGGGACACACCGCCCAGGCTTACGCGCTGGACGTTCGAGAGGCAGCCGCCTGTCACGGCCTGGCCAACCGCATTGAGCAGGCGCATGGCCCGATCTCGGTGCTGGTGAACAACGCTGGCATTTTGCGCCGCGTGGCCATGGATCATCCGCAGGCCGATGCTGCCTGGCACGACACACTGGCCGTGAACCTCACAGGCACCTACCAGGTCAGCACTGCCTTTCTTGAGCAATTGAAAAAAAGGCAGGGCTGCATCGTCAATGTAGCTTCCATTCATGCCTTTGCTTCGCCGGGGGTCTCTGCGGCCTACACGGCATCCAAAGGGGGCATCGGCCAGTTGACCAAGGCCATGGCGGTGGAGTTGGCGCCCCATGGCGTTCGGGTGAATGCGGTGGCACCAGGCATGGTGGCGACAGCCATGACGCAAAGCACCCTGGACAATCCTGCGCAATCTGCCGCCTTTTTGCAGCATGTCCCCATGAAGCGTGCTGGCCAGCCAGACGAAGTGGCGGCGCCGGTGCTTTTCCTGGCCAGCGCCGCCGCCAGTTACATGACAGGCGTGGTGCTGCCTGTGGATGGCGGTTACCTCAGCTATTGAACCCCTTGAAGGAGGTCTTCGCATGACTTCACGTCCCCTGCCTCGCGTCGACAACCGTGGCGTGCTTGATCTGCATGTGCACATTGGCCCCGAGTTGTTGAGACGTCGCTACAGTGCGGCCTCACTGGCGGAGGAAGCTCGGCGCGAAGGATTTGGCGTGGTGATGAAAAACCACTTCCAACCCACCACCGGCTGGGTGTCGGGTGTCAGGCGTGCCGATGACCAGGTCCCCTTGATCGGTTCGGTGGCGCTGAACGCCTCCTGTGGCTGGGTGGATGACCATGGCGTGCGTGCCGCGCTGTCCGGCGCCAAGACAGACGTCGGACAGGCCGACCCCGATCCGGGTCGCTTTGTGGTGTGGATGCCCACCCTGTGCACCGAGGCCCACCTCCAATTGTTTAACCGCAAGGACACCCCCGAGGAATGGGGCGTGAACGGTCGCTATGCACGCTTCTTTCCCGTGGGAGAGGGCTATACCCTGGACGAAAGCAACGCACAACGCATGCAGGCGCTGGACCGCTGCCTGGATGCCATTCGCGAGAATGATCTCATCCTGGCCACCGGCCATTTGAACAAGGATGAAACCCAGCGTCTGGTGCGGCGCGCCCATGCCCGTGGATTGCGACGCATCATCATGACGCATCCGCTGTTTCAGGCCACGCAACAAGACATCGACACCCTGCTGAGCCTGTGGCAGGAATGCGGCGCCTATACCGAGCTGGCCTATGTCAACATCGCCATGGACCACTTGAGTTACGACGCCTACGCAGCGGTGATTGAAGCGCTAGGGCCCCAGGCGGTGGTGCTGTCCTCTGATTTGGGGCAACCCTTTTCGCCTCCGGTGGGCGAAGGACTGCGCGACTACTTCGCGCAATTGCAGCGACACGGCGTGTCAGAGGACGCCATTGCGGAGATGGCGGTCATCAACCCCAACCGCCTGGTGCTGGATTGAATGCGTCTCAGGTCAGTCCCAGGAACATGGCACGAATTTCCGGGTGATTCAGCACCTCGCGCGCTGGCGCATGCAGGCTGACGCGTCCCATCTCCATCACCACACCGGCATCGCAACGCTCCAGCGCCTGCTGGGCGTTTTGCTCCACCATCAGCACGGTCATGCCGGATGCCGTCAACTCGCGGATGGTGTCGAACACCATGTCCATGGCCTGCGGTGACAAACCCAGCGAGGGCTCATCCAGCAAGAGCAAGCGTGGACGCGCCATCAACACCATGGCCATCTCCAGGATTTGCTGCTCACCACCACTGAGGTTGCCAGCCAGGGTATTCCAGCGCGCGCGCAAGCGAGGAAAGCGATCCGCCATGGCGTTCGCTTCCTCCATCAGGGTCTGTCTTGGCAAACGCCGGGAATAGGCCCCGAGTTGAAGGTTCTCACTGACACTCAGCGCAGGAAAATTGCAACGCCCCTGTGGCACCAGACCGATGCCCCCGCGCAACCGCGCCAAGGCGTCCAGCCGGGTGATGTCCTGCCCCTCAAAGCGCAGATGCCCGGTTCGACAAGCCAGCAAGCCCGCCACCACCTTGAGCAAGGTGGACTTGCCCGCGCCGTTGGCACCAATGATGGTGGTCCAGCTGCAGGCGGCCACTTGCAGGTCAACCCCATGCAAGATGGTGAGGTCACCATAACCCGCCTGCACCGATTGAACCTCAAGCACCACGTCAGTCAAGCTGGCTCTCCTGTTCGCGCCGACCCAGATAAGCTTGCATGACACGTGGGTCATTGGCGATGTCTTCGGGGCGGCCCTGGGCCAACAGCTTGCCCTGGTCCAGCACATAAATGGTGTCGCAAATTTCAAACACCAGCTTGAGGTTGTGCTCCACGATGAGCAGGCTGACGCCACGCGCACGGATGTCCAGCAAATTCTGCTTGAGCCCCTCCACCAGCGTCGGGTTGACGCCCGCCATCGGCTCATCCAGCATGAGCAGCTTGGGCTGGGTCATCAGTGCCATGCCCAGTTCCATGAGTTTTTTCTGTCCGTAGGACAGGCCTGCGGCGGCATGATCAGCCACCGCTTCCAGTCGAATGTCATGCAAGACTGTTTGCGCCAGTTCACGCATCTGCGCTTCATGCTGACGCACGGCCCGGGTGCTGAACATCTCTTGGAGATAACCAAACCCTGGCGAGGATTGCGCCGCGGTGAGCAAATGGTCTCGCACCGACAATTCTGGAAAGAACCGAAGTTGCTGGAACGTGCGTCGCAAACCCAGCCGGGCAATCTGGTGCGGGGCCATGCCACTGATGTCTTGCCCTTGCAACAAAACCTGGCCCTGGTCCTTGGCCTGAAAGCCGGTAATGCAATCAAACAGCGTGGATTTGCCGGACCCATTGGGCCCGATGAGGCCGGTGATGGAGCCGGCCTGCACCTCGATGGACACGCCTTGCAAGGCCTGAACACCATGGTAGTGCTTGTGCACCGCCTGGGCCTGAAGCAAAGGCACACCTGCGCTCATGCTCGGGGCTCCGGTCGACCAAACCAGCTGGCCAGCCCGCGCGGCATGCGCAGCACAATGAAGAACAACAGCAAGCCATAGAGCAGCGAGCGGACTTCAGGCGCCACCCGCAACAACTCGGGCAGCAAGGTGAAGACCACCGCGCCAAACACCGGCCCCCACAAGGTCCCCGAACCCCCCAGAATCACCATGATCAGCAAGGCTTCCGAGAACGAAAAACCAAACACGCCCGGATCAATGAACGTGAGGTAATGCGCATAACAGGCACCCGCCGCACCCGCCAAGGCGCCAGACACGGCAAAGGCCAGCAACCGAAGCCGAAAGACATCCAACCCGATGGCGGTGGCCAGCGGCTCGTTGTCTCGAGCCGCCACCATGGCGCGGCCAATGCGGGATGACACCATGCGTCCCACCAAAGCGATACCCACAGCGGACAACCCCAGCATCAGGTAATACCACTGCAACTTGGATTGAATGACCCAGCTGCCCACACGGGGCGCAGGAATCCCCGACAAACCCAGGGAGCCGCGCGTCAAATCGACCCAGTTGTTGGCCAACAATTGCAGCAGCAGGGTGGACGACAAGGTCACGATCACAAACGAGTGACGAGACACGCGCAAGGAAGGGATACCCATCAGCAAACTGGTCAAGGCACCACCCGTGACCGCGCACAGGAATGTCAAACTGGAGTCCCACCCCAGGCGCAAGGACAGCAAGGCACTGACATACGCGCCCATGCCCAGAAACGCCGGTGTGGCCAGTGACAGCAGACCCGAGTAACCCAGCACCAGGTTGAGGGACAGCACCAGCAACACATAGATGCCGGTCATGATCATGATGTGCAGGACATACACCGACGAGATCAGCAACGGTGCCACCACGAGCAAAGCCACCAGCACCGAAAGCACCAGGGTGCGCTGCTCGGACACACGTTGGGACAACCAGGCCGCGTTCATCACACCCTCACCGATTTGCCAAAAATGCCCTGAGGTCGCAGCATCAGCATCAGGATCATCAGGGTGAAGCCAATCCCGTCACGAACCGCCGTGTTGAGCAAGCCACCGGCGAAGCTTTCCGCCAGTCCCAGCAAAACACCCGCCAGCGCGGAACCAAACACATTGCCCATCCCACCGATGATGACCACGGCAAAACTTTTGAAGACCACATCCGACCCCATGTTGGGATACAGATCAAACAAGGGAGCAATGGTGGCCGCCGCCAGGCCCGTCATCAAGGCACCCAGCGTGGCCGTGATGCGTGTCATGCGCCGAATATCGATGCCCACCATCAAAGCCGCGTCCTTGTTCTGTGCCACCGCGCGCATGGCGCGACCGGTCTCGGTATGACGCAGGAACAGCCCCAGACCGATAAAAGACATCACCCCCAAGCCCACAATCAACAAACGCTGACCAAAAATCAGCACGCCACCCCACTCCAGAATGACGGCCTCCAGCGGTGCCTCCACTTCCCGGGGTGTGGCGCCATAGATCAGGCGCACCGCGTTTTGCGCCACCACCGACAAGGCAAACGTGGCCAGGATGACCGACTCAAACGGACGGTTCAAGGTGGGCAGCAAGGCGATGCCCGCCAGGGCATAGCCCATGGCGGCACTGAGCAGCAGCGTGAGCACAAAAGCCGCCGGGTAGGACAGACCCAGCCCATGCGCGCTGGTGAACATCACAAAGGCACTGAGCATGTACAGCTCGCCATGCGCGAAGTTCACTTGCTCCAGAATGCCAAAGACCAGCGCCAGCCCCACCGCGGCCAGCGCATAGCCCATGCCCACGCTCAAGCCATTGGCGGCGAGCTGAATGATGAAAGTGGCGTCCAACGAACCGAACCTCTGGTGGGACCGATGCCCACCACCGAGTTACTGACCCGAGACCAGGTCCTTGACGCCCAGCTTGCCGCCTTCAACCAGCATGTACATCAGGTTGTTGTGCGATTGATGGTTGGCATCAAAGCGCACCTGTCCCAGAATGCCTTTGTAATTGGTCTTGAGCAGCGCCTCACGCACCGCCCCGGCATCCGTGCTGCCTGCACGCTTGATGGCATCCGCGGCAATCAGCATGGATTCGTAAATGCCATAGGCAACATAGTGCGGGGGTTGCTTGTTCTTGTCGTTGAACGGCTTGGTGAACGCATCGTTCTCGGGTGAGCTGTACTTGTCGTAGTACGGATAGACCGTCCAAGAACCATTGAACTTGCCCGTGGCCAGCAAGTCATTGACCAGGGGCGACACCAAAGGCGGACGCCCCACCAGCGGTGCTGTCAGGCCAAACTGCGCGTATTGCTTCATCAAGTTGGCGCCTTGCTGATCCAGCATGTAGACGCCAATCGCGTCCGGCTTGGTGGAGCGCAAACGGGTGAACACCGGCAGGAAATCGGTTTCGGATTGCTTCACATAGTCTTCCGACAAAATCTTGATATCGGGGCTCAGCTTTTCCTTGAGCAGCTTGATGGCACCGCGTCCATAGTCGGTGTCCTCGGCCACGAAGGCCACGGTCTTGTAGGGGCGCATCTGCTTGGCAATCACATTGGCCAGCATGATGTCGTTGGGCACACTGCGAAACACCCACTTGTTGCCGCCCGCGCCCGCTTTCTGGGTGATCTCAGGCAAGGTGGAAATCGACACAATCATCGGCTTCTCAGCCTTTTCGATCACGGGCATCAGGGCCAACGTGGCGCCAGAGCACAAGTCGCCCAACACCACATCCACTTTGTCCTGCGACAACAAGCGCTCGGTGGCGGCCACCGAGTCAGCCGGGCGGCACATGCTGTCTTGCATGACAAAGCTCACCTTGCGCCCCAACACACCACCGCGTCGATTGATCTCTTCCGCGGCTTGCTCGGCGCCCCACTTCATGTGCTGCCCCAGGAAGGACACTGGGCCCGTGACGGGACCAGGGAATCCAATTTTGATGTCCTGGGCCTGAGCCGCAGCACTGAACAACACACAGCCGGTGAGCAACGCGCCCATCAGGGATTTCAACATGAAGGTCTCCTCTTTCTTATGACCTGAAACGGTTCAATTCATTCTAGCCCCAGCGCAGACAGACAACATCCGTCATCACCTCTGGGGCACTCACTCCAGCCGAAGGTCCAAGCGCCGGACGATGTCTTCCCAGCGCCGGAGTTCCGCCACCACCAATTGGTCCGCCTGCGTGGTGGTGTTCTTCATGGGCTCCAGTCCCAGCTTTTCCAGCGCCGTTCGGGTGTCGGGATCATCCAGGGCCTGTTGCAGCAACGCGTTCAAACGCGCCATCACCACGGCCGGCGTTTTCACAGGCGCAGCCATGATGTAGGTGGACTCGAACACATAGCCCGGCACACCGGCCTCGGCCGTGGTGGGCAATTGCTCCCAGCCCTTCATGCGCTTTTCACCCGTGGTTGCCAGCGCCACGATGCGGTTGTCCCTGATGAGTGGCAGCGCCAGCGTGGGGCTGGCAAAGGCCACGGGCACACGCCCGCTCACCAGATCGGGCACGGTGTCTGAGACGCCCTTGTAGGCAATGTGTTCCATCTGCACACCCGCCAATGACTTGAACAACTCTGCCCCCAGATGCGGGTTGCTGGCCGGCCCCGCCGAAGAGAACGCAAGCTTGCCCTCATCGGCCTTGGCACGCGCAATCAACTCTTTGACTGACTTGACGTTGAGTGAAGGCGCCACCACCAGAAAATTGGAACTGCTGCTGAAGATGCCCACAGCGGACATGTCAGACAAGGTGTAGCCCGCAGACTTGGGACGCAACATCGGTCCCAGGGTGTGGGCCAGCGTGCCATTGAACACCACGGTGTAACCATCCGGCGCTGCGCGCGCCACCAGGGCGGTGCCGATGGTGCCACCCGCACCGCCACGGTTCTCCACCGTGAAGGGTTGACCACTGGCATTGGCCATGTACTTGGCCACAGCGCGCGCCATCATGTCGACCGGACCACCCGCCGAATAGGGCACCACGACCCTCACCGGTTTGACAGGGAACTCCTGCGCATGTGCACACAACGATGCCGTCAGCGCCAGCAGGGGCAGGCCGGTCAAGACCGACCACACACCACGTCGCGAAGAACGCAAGCCCATCACCTGTGTCATCTTGTCCTCCAGCTTTTCATGCAACAGAACCAAGGGGTCCACCAATTGCGCCGCATGATAGCGGAAGCCTTTCGCTGGACCAGTCGTCTAGGCGCAGCAGGCATGTGCCGAGCGTGACCCGGATCACGCTCGGCGTTGACCCAGGCGCATGGATGCGGTAGAAAGCGCGTCATCCCACACACCTCGGAGCTTTCATGAGTTTGTTCAGCGCCCCGTTCTCCCCTGACCGCGAAGCCGCCCTGGTGACCGGCGCCGGCAACGGCATTGGTCGCGCCGTTGCCCAGGCCCTGGTGGGTGAAGGCGTTCGAACCGTGTTTGCCGATGCGCGCGAGGAAACGGTCCGGGCCGCGGTGGCCACCTCACCACGACCTGAGTTGGCCATCCCCTGGGTGGGCGATCTGGCTCAGCCCGAGTCCTGCGAGGCGCTGATGCAATTCGCGCAATCCAAGCTGGGCCTGGTGACTCATTTTGTTCACAGCGCCTCGCCACCGCGCCGCGAAGTGGATCACGTGCTGGCCGTGGATGACGCCACTTGGCGGCAGATGCGTGCCGTCAATGTGGATGCCGGCTTTCAGCTGGCTCGCGGCCTGGCACGCACACTCATCGCCGCGCAACGGCCGGGCTCGTTCCTGATGCTCACGTCCTTGCACGCTGAAACGCCCCGCAATTTGCCGCACTACAGCACCTCCAAGGCTGCCCTGGCCATGCTGGTCAAGGAGTTGGCCAAATCTCTGGGGCGCTTTGGCATCCGGGTCAACGCCCTGGTGCCAGGCGCCATTGCGGCGGGCGGGTTTGTGGCGGACCCGGCACTGGCCAGGCACATCCCCCTGGGTCGGCTGGGCAAGAGCGACGACCTGGCGCCCATGGCCCTGACCGTGTTGTCCAACACACTCAGCGGTTACGTCACGGGCGCGGCCTTCGTGGTGGATGGCGGTCTGGCCTTGACCAACTGGTTTGACCCGCCCGTGTTTGACGACACCTCAGCCAGCCCCCCCTGAGGCTGCGTACTGGTTGATGTGGTCAAACGTCTGGCCCAGGTAGCTCTCGTAATTGTCCAGTTCCACAAAGCCCAGATGCGGTGTGCACAGGCAGTTGGGCATATCCTGCAAAGGATGTCGGTCCTTCAGCACTGGCTCCTGCTCATACACATCCACGGCGGCAAACCCGGGACGGCCAGCACGCAAGGCCGCCACCAAAGCACCCGGCTGGATCAATTCGGCACGCGCCGTGTTCACCAGAATGGCATCCGGCTTCATGCGCGCCAGGTCCTCGGCCGTGACATGGCCCCGCGTTTGGGGTGACAGACGAATCAGGATGCACAGCACATCGGCCTGGGCAAAAAACGCTTCGCGAGAGGCGGCCACCGTCCAGCCGTTTTCAGCGGCTTTCTGACGCGACCCTTCACGCCCCCACACCAGTATGTTCGCACCCAGTGCCTGAGCGGCCCGCGCCACTTGCTCGCCAATGCGGCCCAGCCCCAGGATGGCCAACGTGCGTCCGTGCAACTGACGTCCCAGGGTGCGTTGCCACACGCCGGCATTCATGTTGGCCACTTCGGGCACCAGATTGCGCAAACTGGCCAGGATCATCAGCAGCGTGAATTCTGCCGTGGCCACCGAGGTGCCCTGGGTTTCATACACCACTACACCATGTGCCTTGCAGGCCTCCAGGTCCAGGTGCCGTCCGGCTTTGCCGGTTTGCGCAATCACTTTCAGATCCGGCAACCGGGACAACAAGGCCTCGTCCACCACCGTGCGCTCACGGATGAGCACCAGCGCCTGCACGCCCTGCAACTGGCGGGCCAGCTCCTGCGGATCACCGAAGTGCTGGTTCAGGACCAGCACCTCATGGCCTTTCAACTTGGCAAAGCAGTTCAGCGTTCGCACGCAGTCCTGGAAATCATCAAGAATGGCAATTTTCATGGCGAGGGTCTTCATTCGGCCTTGATGCCGGCGTCCTTGGAGAGTTTGCTCAAACGCGCCACCTCGGCGCGCACTTGTTGCCCAAAGGCCTCGGGCGTGGGGCTGGCCGCCAGCTCGATGCCTCGCTCGGCAAACTTGGCGATCAGTTCGGGTTGTGTATAGGCTTTCACCACTTCTGCATGCAAGCGATTCACAATCTCCTTGGGTGTGCCTGCCGGGGCCAGCAGCATGTTGAGCGTGACGTCCTCATAGCCTGGATAGCCAGACTCTGCAATGGTGGGCACATCGGGGAACAAGGGCGAACGGTTCAGGCTGGTGACGGCCAGGGGGCGCAGCTTGCCACTGCGCACATGCCCGATGGAGGTGCTGAACTGGTCATACAGCAACTGCGTCTGACCACTCACCACATCCACCACCGCTTGTGCATTGCCTTTGTAAAACACATTCAGCATGCGCAAGCCTGCACGGCTGGCAAACACCTCGCTGGCAATGTGGCCGGTGGATCCGTTGCCGCTGCTGGCCACGCTGAAGGTGCCAGGCTTGGCCTTGGCCTGCTGCACCAGGTCATCCAGGTTTTTCAATGATTGGCCCGCCCCCGTGACCAGCACCATGGGCGCCTTGCACGTGAGGGTGATGGGCGTGAAGTCTCGAACCGGGTCATAGCCTGCGTTGGTGGAAATGAGTGGTGCGGTGAAGAAGGTGCTGGAATGCGCCAGCAAGGTATAGCCATCCGGCGCGGCTTTGGCGACCAACTGGGTGCCCACCAGCGACGCTGAGCTGGGCCGGTTTTCCACCACGACAGACTGCCCCAGATTCTTGCTCAACTCCTGCGCCAGCATGCGGGCCACGATGTCCACGGTTCCGCCAGCCGCCACCGGCACAATCAACTTGATGGGGCGACTGGGCCAGACGTCCTGCGCCAAGACGGCATGACACAGCCCGCTGATCAACAAGGCAAACGCAAGTTTCAACTTCAACATATTCATCCATCCATTCAAGAAGTGTGGGGGTTAGAAGTCATACAGCTGGGCCGGGTTGTCTTGCAACATCGCCACCCATTCATCCGCGGACAGCCACTCGCTCATGCGCTGCAAGGCGCGTGCGTCATTGACCGGATGAAATGGCTCCAGCTTGTCTGGCGTACGGGGTTGCCCTGGCCAGGCCCCGGGATGCGGCCAGTCGGTGCCCCACAGCATGCGTTGCGGATTGGCTTGCACCAGGGCACGTGCCACAGGCCGTGCGTCCTCACAATCGGGCAGCTCTGAAATGCGTTGCGCGGCGGACAGCTTGACCCAGGCCCGGCCGCTGGCCACCAGGTCCAGCAACGCATCGAATCCCGGTTGCGACACACCGCGTGCAGCCGTGGCGCGGCCGAAGTGGTCAATGACCAAGGGCACGGGCAGCGTGGCCAACGTGTCGGCAATGGCGGCAATCACGGGCAGGGTGGTGTAGGTTTGCACATGCCATCCCAGGGGTGCCACGCGCTGCGCCGCTTGTTGCATCAACGCGCGGGCCACCTCGGGGTTGTGTTGTCCGGCAGACTCCAGGTTCACGCGCACACCGCGCACGCCGGCCTGATGCAGTGCACGCAATTGGACATCGGTGGTGTGATCGTCGATGACGGCCACGCCACGCGCCTGCATCACGCCGGTGGCATTGATTTGCTGCAAGGCATCGGCCAGACAGGCGTTGTCTGCGCCTTGTGGACTGGCCTGCACGATCACCACACGGGTCAGACCCAGGCGCTTCAACAGCGCTGTCAGGTCCGCCACCGAAGCGGGGCCGGGCGTGTATGCCCGATCCGGCGCAAGCGGAAATTGGTCAAACGGGCCGAACACATGCACATGGCAATCACAGCCATGGGGCGGCATCGGGTGTTGACAAGCGTTCATGGGTGACAAACATCCTTTCAATTCATGAGAGGGCACGCGCCGTCACACCACTCGGTGGTACGGCTCTCCCCCATTCAACACATGCCATAACTGCTGCGCCACGGCCAGAGAACTCGCCGCCTGGGTCTGTGTCGTGCTGCCGGCCGCATGCGGGGTGGCAATGACTTGGGGCAGTTGCAGCAACGGGTGATCTGACGCAGGCGGCTCCGTCTCTTCCCAGGCATCCAAGGCCGCACCAGCCAAGTGACCGCGCTGCAAGGCTTCGAACAAAGCGGCCTCATCCACCAGGCCACCCCGCGACACGTTGACCAGCAAGGCGGTGGGCTTCATCATGGCCAGTGCCCGCGCATTGACCAGATGGTGATTGTCCTGGTGGTAGGGCACATGCAAGGACACCACATCGCACTGCGGCCACAGCTCATCCAGATGAGATGCCCGCTGATGCGGAATGTCGGCCCATCCGGGGTTGGCCCCCCGGGGGGCGTACGCCAGGATGCGGGCCCGAAATGCCGCCTGCATCATGCGGGCGAATTCCGTGCCGGTGTTGCCCATGCCAATCACCCCCACGGTTTTCCCGGTGAGCTCCAGGCCCAGAAAATGGTTGCGATTGAAGTGAACACCTTGTCGGATGAGGCGATCTTGCTGCGTGACACGACGCGCCAGGTTCAGCACCAGCGCCATCGCCATTTCAGCCACCGCCACCCGATTGATGCCAGGCGTGTTGCACACCGTCACGCCACAGGCCCGAGCCGCTTCCAGATCGAGCCGGTTCACACCCACGCCCTGCTTGGACACCACCTTCAAGTGACGTGCCTGCTGAAAGTCTTGCCCAGTGATGGAATGGGCCCGCACCATGACGCCCTGCGCATCGTCGTGCCAATGCGCACACCGGGGGTCATCCCAACGGATCACCTCGGTGCGCTCGCTCAGCCACGCCAGGCCTGCGAGATGCATTTCATCCAGCACATAAACTTTCATAGGGTCACGACCATGCCGTCTTTGCCATCCTTCAACGACTCGCATTACACGACAAACGGGCGACTTGGACCAATCTTTTTTTATGGCAGACTGTCTCTCGTTTGACCCTTTTCCATCGCGCCCGCTAAAGGTCCCTCATGGCTTATCACACGGATTTCCCATCCATCCAGTCTCAGGTCAGTGCTGAGGAATGGCAGGCTCGTCTGGACCTGGCCGCCACCTACCGTCTGGTGGATCTTTACGGCATGACGGACCTGATCTACAACCACATCACGTTGCGGATTCCGGGCACCGACCATCTGCTGATCAACTTGTATGGTCTGCTCTACAAGGAAATCACCGCCTCCAACCTGGCCAAGATCGACCTGGAAGGAAACATCCTGTGGAAACCCGACACAGATTACGGCATCAACCGCTCCGGCTTTGTGATTCATGGGTGCATCCATCAAGCCCGACACGATGTGTCATGCGTGCTTCACACCCATACCCGCGCGGGCATGGCCGTCTCCACCATGAAGTGCGGCTTGCTGCCGCTCACGCAAACCGGCATTCGCTTTGAAGGCCACCTGGCGTACCACGAGTACGAGGGGCCGGCCATTGATCTGGCCGAGCGTGAGCGGCTGGTGCGCGACTTGGGTGAGCACAACGCCATGATGCTGAACAACCACGGGCTGCTCACTTGTGGCCCCTCCTGCGGAGAAGCCTTCAACCTCATGTACAACCTGGAGCTGGCCTGCCGCGCCCAAGTGGATGCCATGGCTGCCCGAACCGAATTGCGCCAGCCCAGTGCCGAAGTGCTGGAGAGAACCGCGCATCTTTACCAGCCAGGCGCGCGCAGACCCTATGGTGTGCTGGAATGGCACGCCATGCTGCGCCTGCTCAAGGCCCAATCCTCGTCGTCCGGCTTCCCCCCTTACTGGAGCTGAAAGCGCACCGACCGAAGTCTGACCCCTGGATGCAGACTCTTCAGACACTCCCTTTCTTGCAAAAACCGTCATGAACACCTCTGGTCGTCTCTCCATTGAATCCATGCAGGGCCGCTGCTCCGAAGCCGAGTGGCAGGCTCGCGTGGATCTCGCTGCCTGTTACCGACTGGTCGATCTGTACGGCATGTCCGACATGATGGCCAATCATGTGTCCATGCGCGTGCCCGATGAAGAGGGTGCCTTCCTCATCAACGCTTACGGCATGATGTACGAGGAGATCACTGCCTCCAGCCTGATCAAGATCGACGTGGCGGGCAACATCTTGTCAAAGCCCGATTTCGGCGAACTGGACTACGGCATCAACCGTGCCGGCTATGTCATTCACAGTGCCGTGCATGAGGCCCGCCCTGAAGTGGCCTGCGTCATCCATACCCACAGCTGGGCCTCCATGGCGGTGTCTGCGCTGGAATGCGGTTTGCTGCCCATCACACAAACGGCGATGCGCTTCCTGAAAATTGGCTATCACGACTTTCAAGGCGTGGTCCTCAATGAACAAGAGCAAGCCTCCTTGCTGCGCGACATGGGTGACAAAGAGGCTTTGCTGTTACGCAACCACGGCGCACTCACCGTAGGCCGTACCGTGGGTGAGGCCTTCAACTGGATGCATCGCCTTGAATTGGCTTGCCGGTCTCAACTGGCCGCCATGGCCTGCAACACCCCACTGGTAAAAGTGTCGCCCGATGTTTTGGAAGAGACTTGGAACAACTACCAACGTGGCACCCGCCGGCCGTATGGCCTGATGGAATGGCCGGCGCTGCTGCGCAAACTCGATCGGCTGGACCCCAGCTACCGCGACTGAACCACGGCGGCTCACCTGCAAACTCCCCGTCCGATGAGCGCCACTTCGTCACCGCTGCGCCTGCTGCTGTCTTCACAGGCGCTGCTGGCTTGGCGAACGCCCATTGAACAGGCGCTGGGTGAACAGGCCCACGAATTGGTGTGCTTGGAAGACGCTGTGGCCCAGGCCCGCGACGACATCGACCTGGCCTTCATCTCGCGCGACATCACCGGCCTGTCCACCAAGCACGAGTTAGCCCCCGAGACACGTGCCTGCTATGACGTGATGCGTCGATCCGCTGGGTTGCAATGGGTCCACATTCACTCTGCCGGCGCTGATCGCCCCATCTTTCAGGAGCTGCGTGCGCGTGGCGTGAGCGTCACCACGTCTTCGGGTGCCAATGCCGAGGTGGTGGCGCAAAGCGCGTTGGCCGGTGTGCTGGCCCTGGCACGCCGCTTGCCGATGTTGTTCGATGCGCAACGGGCACATCGGTGGATGCCCCTGCTGGGCGAACACCTGCCGCGCGATCTGTCCGGCCAATGCGCCATGATCGTGGGTTGGGGCCCGATCGGTCAGCGCATCGGGGCCTTGCTGCACATGTTGGGACTGCAGGTCCAGGTGGTGCGTCAACGTGCCCATCAGACGTCTGAACAAGGCTTCACCATGATCGGGTTTGATCAGATGGCCGCCGCCCTGCCACAGGTTGACTGGCTGATTCTGGCCTGCCCGCTCACCGATCAAACGCGCGGACTCATCAACGCCCATGCCTTGTCTGCTTTGCCTCAGGGTGCTTGCCTGATCAATGTGTCACGCGGCGAGGTGGTGGTGGAGCCGGATCTTTGCACCGCCTTGCAATCGGGCCATCTGGGCGGCGCCATGCTGGATGTGTTTGCGCATGAACCGCTGCCCGCTGATTCGCCGCTGTGGGACATGCCAAACGTCATCGTCACGCCCCACTCTGCCGGTCACTCGGACGGCAACGAAACGCGCGTGGCCCATCAGTTTCTGGACAATTTGCGAGCCTGGTGCACGGGGCAAACTCTGCGCAATCGGGTGCGCTGATCATTCTTGGGAGACAAGCCACATGAGAACACACACCATCACATCCTTCCAGTCCAGCCGGTGGAGGCACATCCTGCTTGCATCACTGCTGACGCTGCTGGCACCGGCACTGTGGGCACAGAACTATCCCGAAAAACCGATCAAACTGGTGGTGTCTTTCACCGCCGGCGGCACCACCGACATTCTGGCGCGCGAGGTGGCCAACCAGCTCACCCAGCGTTGGGGCGTGTCGGTGGTGGTGGAAAACAAGCCCGGTGCTGCTGGCAACCTGGGCACCGAAATCGTGGGGCGTGCTGCACCCGATGGCTACACCCTGCTGGCCAACTCCTTTGGGCCCATCGCCATCAATCCCACGCTCTTCAAGAACCTGGCCGTCAATCCGCATACCGAACTGCAGCCCGTGGCCATGCTGGCGGAGGTGCCCACCGTGCTGGTGGTCCCCACCAGTCTGGGCATCCAGACCCTGGCCGACTTGCTCAAGTACGCCAAGGCGCACCCGGACGAGATGAGCTATGGCTCCACGGGCATTGGCACCGCGGCCCACATGACCGGTTTTCTGTTCAGCCAACGTACCAGCATGAACGCGTTGCATGTGCCGTACAAAGGCGCTGAAGCCACGCGGGACCTAGTGGCTGGCCGTTTGCAGTTCATGTTTGCCACCGTGCCCTCGGTGGTTCCGCTCATCAAGGCCGGCCAGCTCAAGCCGCTGGCCATTTCCACCAAGATGCGCTCCCGCAGCCTGCCCGATGTCCCCACCCTGCGTGAACAAGGTGTGGACATGGCCACGGGGTCCTGGTTTGGTTTGTTCGTCCCCAAGGCCACGCCCGCGGCCATCGTGAACAAGCTGAATGACGCTGTCGTCAAAATTCTGGACGCGCCTCAGGTCAACAGCCGGCTGGTGGCCCAAGGTGCGGAGCCCGTTCCCATGAACGTGGACGAGTTCAGCCGCTTCGTGCGTCATGAATACGAGAGCTGGATTCCCATCGTGAAGGCCTCGGGCGCTCGGGCCGAGTGAGTGCAGGCTCAGACCAACACCGCCACGCCATCCGCCGCCCGCACCCCTTGCCCTTGCGGCAGCACGAACAAGGGGTTGATCTCCGCCTCGATCAGACGATCCCCGCATTGTGCCGCCAGGTGGGAAAACGCCACGATCGCGTCCACCAGGGCCTGCACATCGGCCCGGGGACGACCACGATACCCATCCAGCAGCGGCCAGGTCTTGAGCTCTCTTGCCATCGACAGGGCCTCCTCGCGGCTAAGCCCGCCCTGCGCGGGCAGCAATCGCAGGCAAGTGTCCTGGAACAGTTCGGCCGTGACACCGCCCATGCCCAGCAAGATCGCCGTGCCCAATGCATCTCGATGCAAGCCCAGAATCAACTCTGTGCCACCGCTCACCATTTCCTGTACCAGATAGCGATTCGGCGCGGCACCCGTGGCCGCCTGCACGGCATCGGCCATCTGCTGCATGCGGCGTGGCAATTCCTCCACACGCACACCCACGGCCACACCACCCACATCGCTCTTGTGGGTGATTTCGGAAGACAGCATCTTCAACACCACCCGTTCACCCAGCGCGCTGGCAGCCGCTTGTGCCTCTTCAGCGGTGCTCACCACGCGTTCTTGCACGCCAGGAATGCCGTGTTGTGCAAACCATTGCTTGGCCTGGGCCTCATCCAGTGAACCGCTGGGCAACGCAACGCTTGCTGCTGTTGTTCTGGATGACGGCTCATCCTGCGGCGCACGAAACTCACGCGCATGACGCATGGCGTTGAACGCGGCGGCACAGCTTTCAGCCGCAAAATACGCCGGCACACCACGCTGGGTGAGCAGGCGAGCCACCTCGGGCGCATGCGGACTGACATAGGCGAACACCGGTTTGTCCGAAGCGGGCAGGCAGTCCTGCAGCGCACCTGCCATCAGCTCGGGTTGCGCAAGACCCGATGAGCCAACGATGATAGTCAAGGCATCGTAGGTCGGACTGGCCAATAACGTTTTGATGGCGCCACGCAACAAGTCAGGGCGCAGGCCCGCCAGCGTGACATCGATGGGGTTGCGGTCCAGCACGGCTTCGGTGCCACTGTTAAGGGCACGCAAGGCGGCAGCGGTGGCCGCATCTGGCGCAGGCGTCTCAAACGATGCCAGCCCCAACTCGTCCGATACCAGGGTGCCCGCGCCGCCGGTGGAGGTGAGGATGGCCACACGGTTGCCGTGCAGCCGCCGCCCCGTGGCCAGTGCGGCTGGCACATCCAGCAAATCGGAGAAGTGCTGCACACGAATCACACCCAGTTGCCGAAACAAGGCGTCATACATGCGGTCCGAACCTGCCATGGCCCCCGTGTGCGAGACTGCGGCACGTGCGCCCGCCTCGGAACGCCCAATCTTGAACGCCACCACCGGCTTGCCGGCCCGTGCGGCCTTGAGGCAGGCCGCACGAAACTTCTCGGGCTGACGCACGCTTTCGATGTAGAGGGCGATGACCGACGTGGCAGGATCATCCACCAGATGATCGATGAAATCGGCCAACCCCAGATCCACTTCGTTGCTGGTGGAGATCAGCTTGGATAGACCAATGCCGCGCGCCGCCGCGCGTGAGAGCACCGATCCCAGAATGCCACCGCTTTGTGACACCACTCCGATCGAACCCACCGGAAAATGGTCCATCTCCAAGGCACCTGAGGGTGACAGCACGATGTTGTCGGTCAAGTTGACCAACCCGATGGTGTTGGGGCCCAACAAACGCATGCCCCCCGCGGCCTCCACCAGCCGCTGCTGTCGTTGCCCACCTTCCTCCCCGGTTTCCGAGTACCCACTGGCCAACACAATGGCCGCTCCACACCCCTGTGCTGCGAGTTCACGCACCGCTTGTTCAGCACGTTCGGCCCCCAGCAGCACCATGGCCACATCGGGGACCACCGGGAGTGAGGCGATGTCGGGATAGCAGGTCCATGCCCCAATGCGATCCACCTTGGGGTTGACGGGATAAATGCGTCCGGCGTAACCGTGCTTGTCCAGATAGGCAATCGGCCGTCCGGCGGTTTTGCCTGGATCGGCCGAGGCGCCGATGACCGCCACGCTGGCGGGACGAAGCATTCGGGCAATGGCGTCCATGTCGGTTTTCCCTCAACCGGCCGACTTGGCCAGAAACGCCTCCACCGCGGCACGGTGCTCGCTGCTGGTGTAGCAAATGCCCTGGGCCTGACTGCCCTGGGCAAACACATCGTGCGAGGTCAATTCAAAGCTTTGATTGAGAATGGTTTTGCTCAAGGCGAGCGCTGTGGAGGATGCTCGACTCAGCTCCGTCGCCCAGGCCCGCGCCTGGTCCAGCAACACATCGGCACCCACCTGGCGGTCCACGATGCCCAGCGACAGGGCTTCATCCACCTCCACCTTGCGGCCACTGAAGATGAGTTGCTTGGCCATCGACAGCCCGACACGGCGCGGCAGGAAATACATGCCGCCGCCATCCGGAATGATGCCGCGCTGGATGTAAGACCAGGTGAAGCTGGCCCATTCACTGGCGATGATGAAGTCACAAGCCAGCGCCGTGTCCGCGCCCAGCCCGGAGGCCGCGCCGTTGACCGCCGCAATGACCGGCTTGGGGCAAGTGTGCAGCAGTGACTGCGCATGGTGCACACGCTGCTGACGATGCCAGCCATTGAAGCCCACCTCACCAGCGGGCGCGTTCATGCGCTGCTTCATGCCACTGATATCGCCGCCCGCACAAAACCCCTTGCCCGCGCCCGTCAGCACCAGGGCCTTGATGGCCTTGTCCGCGGTGATGTGTTCCAGCGCGTGGATGAATTCGGTGCGCATGCCATCGCTCATGGCGTTGCGTTTGTCGGGTCGGTTAAGGGTCAGCGTGGCAATGCCCTGCTCCACCTGAAGTTCGATCAATGAATAGTCCATGGGTGTGTCAGCGTTCAATCGGGTTTGATGTGGTTGTCTTTGACGATACGGCGCCAGCGCGCCTCCTCGCGGCGGATATAAGCGTCCAGCTCGGCGGGAGATCCGGCGTCCACCACCAGGCCTTCGGGCTCCAGCTTGCGTTTGAATTCGGGCGTCTGCGTGGCTTGCACCATCGCGGCGTGCAGACGGGCAATCACCTCGGGTGGCGTGCCCGCTGGTGCCAACAGACCATACCAGCTCTCCACGCTGTATCCTGGCACCCATTCAGCGACAGTGGGCACTTGTGGCAAAGCGGCTGAGCGTTCACTGGAAGTCACTGCCAGGGCGCGCAACCGGCCACTGGCGATGTGAGGTGCCACAGCTGCGGCGGTCGCAAACATCATGTCGACTTGCCCACCGAGCAGATCGCTCATCGCCGGCCCGGCCCCCCGATAGGGAATATGCGTCATGCGGACCCGCGCCAGGTTGTCAAACATTTCGCCGGCCAGATGCGCGGACGTGCCGTTGCCCTGGGAGGCATACGACAGTTTGCCCGGCTGTGCACGCGCCAGGTCCAGCACATCGCGCAAGCTTTTGAGTGCGCTGTCCGAACGAACCACCAGCACATTGGGGCCACGGGCCACCATGCCCACGGCGGCAAAAGCACGTTCGGTGTCAAAAGGCAACTTGGCCACCAGGCTGGGGTTGACGGCATGGGCAAAGGTGGCCATCACCAGCACATAGCCATCCGGTGCGCTCTTGGCCACAAAATCCGACCCGATCACCGTGCCCGCACCCGGCTTGTTTTCCACCACCACGGACTGTCCCAGTCCTTGCGCCATGCCCACGGCCAGCGCACGCGTGATGCTGTCCGTGCCCCCTCCGGGTGAGAAGGGCACCACCAGCTTGAGCGGACGGTCCGGGAAAGCCGCCCAAGCGCCGGGCACCAGCAGCACCGTCATCAGGCAGACCGACAAGCCGAGCAAGACCCAAGACCGACACGCCGTCCACCAAGCATGCGTCTTGGTCGCGTCAAATCCGCGAATCGTGTGAGCAACAGTCACGTGGGTGCCTTGAAGGGTCGTGTCAACAGGTGCAGAGTCTAGCCAACCCGCTTTAAACTGCCCTGTCACGCACGGGCAAGTCCACTGGGCCCCGTTCACTGTCACCATCCTGGAGCGTCGCACCCCCATGAGCATGACCTCACGTCGCCAATGGCTGGCCTTGTCCAGCGCGCCCCTGTGGGGCGGCTTGTGCACCCCGTTGCTAGCAGCCACGGCACCCACCGCCGTGATCAGCCCTCACATGACCCGGCTGAGTGACTACATGGCGCAAGCACCGCTCGCCACCTTGCCCACCGAAGTGGCCGAGCAAGCCAAGCACCATCTGCTGGACACATTGGCCTCCATGGTGTCTGGGGCAGAACTGGAGCCCGGCCAAGCGGCCCGTCGATTTGCATCCTTGCATGCAGGCCAGGGCCGTGTGCCCATCATTGGCATGAAAGGACTTTTTTCGGCGGGCGATGCCGCGCTGGTTCACGGCATGATGGCTCATGCGGACGAAACCGATGATTCGCACAACCGGTCCCGCACGCATCCCGGCTGCGCGGTGGTGCCGGCCGCGCTGGCCGTAGCCCAGGCCCTGGGTTGCGACGGTGCCCGTCTGCTGCAATCTGTGGCGCTGGGCTACGACATCGGGACACGCATCGTCATGGCCATGGGAGGCTTTGATCTCAGCTACAAGAGCAGCCTGGCCACCCACAGCATCGGGGGCAATTTCTGCGCTGCGGCTGCAGCGGCCGGGGTGGCTGGCCTGAACGCCCAGCAGATGCGTTGGGTGCTCGATTACGCCTCACAACAATCGTCAGGCATCCTGGCGTGGCGGCGTGACACGGACCACATTGAAAAGTCCTTTGTGTTTGGGGGCATGCCCGCTCGCAACGGCGTGCTGTCAGCCCTGGGGGTGCACGCGGGCTGGAATGGCGTGACCGATATCTTCAGCGGACAAGACAATTTCTTTCAGGCCTATGCGCCCCAAGCCCGCCTGGAATTGTTGACGCAGGCACTTGAAACACGCTTTGAGATCGTGCACACCGATTTGAAAAAATGGACCGTGGGCTCCCCCATCCAGGGACCACTGGACGCCATCGAGTTGCTGCAACAACGCCACGATTTCACAACCGATCAGATCCACCAGGTGACCGTGCGTCTGGCGCCTTCCGTGGCCGCGGTGGTGGACAACCGCGACATGCCGGACATTTGCCTGCAACACATGGTGGCGGTGATGCTGATGGATCGCACCGCCTCGTTCAAGGCGGCCCATGACAAGGCCCGCATGAGCGACCCCGCCACCCTGCGTCAGCGTGCCAAGGTGCAACTGGTGCGCGACGAAGCCCTGGTGCCCGCACTGCCGGTTAGAGTCGCGGTGGTGGAGATTGAATTGGCCGACGGACGAACCCTCCGCGAACGGGTGTCGGCGGTACGTGGCACGCCTCGCAACCCGATGTCGCGCCAGGAAGTCGTTGCCAAGGCCCGCGATTTGATGGCGCCCGTGCTGGGTGCGTCCTCCGCGCAGTCGCTGATCGACTCGGTCTATCGCATCGAATCCGTGCCGGATGTGAGGGTCTGGAACGCGTGGTTGTCGGTGCCTGGCTGAGATCCGGGTTGACACAAAATCTGATGGCGCCATCGCAAAGATTTGTTTTGTCAGCCGCGATCGCGTTCCTACACTCCCAACGAATGCTTGCCGCACGGCAAGTGGACCGATGGGAGACTTCATGCGATTGGCGGGCAGGCGAATACTCATCACGGGGGGTGGTTCCGGCATTGGCCTGGCCACGGCAGAGCGCTTTGTCACTGAAGGCGCTCAAGTGGCCATCCTGGACCGCTCTCCACAGTCCTTGGCACGCGTGAAAAATGCGCTGCCGGGTGTCGTTGCCCTGGCATGCGACGTCAGCCAGGAGGCCGATGTCCAACAGGCGGTGCCATTGGCTGCAGCACACCTGCAAGGGCTCGACGGTGTCTGCAATGTGGCGGGCATCGGCACGCGCAAAAGTTTCGACGACACCACCGCCGAGATCATGATGACGGACATTGCCGTCAACCTGATGGGGCCCTTTCACGTCTCCAAAGCCGCCTTGCCCTTCTTGCGGGCGGCCGGTGGAGGCACCATCGTCAATGTGGCTTCGGGTCTGGCCTTGCGCCCCACGGAAGGTCGCACTGCCTACGGCGCCTCCAAGGGCGGACTGATCACCATGACCAAGGCCATGGCCATTGACCTGGCCAAAGACCAGATTCGGGTCAACGTGGTCTGTCCTGGCCTGATCGACACACCGTTGGTGAAGGACGCCAGTCATGGCGCCACCTTCACCCCTGCGCAGTTTGAGAAATTGATGGATCGCCGCATCCTGCGTCGGATGGGGCAGGCCGAGGAAATTGCCCAAGCCATTTTGTATCTCACCAGTCATGAGTCCTCCTTCGTCACCGCCACCACGCTGGCGGTGGATGGTGGTGGCTCCATGCACTGAACGTTTGAACACCCCACGCTGAGAGGTCTGCATGTGTGCTTTGTCTCGTCGCACCTGGTTGAAAGCCGCGTCCACCACGGCCGCCTCGGTAGCCGTGCCAGCCGCTGTGTTGGCACAGACCCGATTTCCCACTAAACCCATTCGTCTGATCATTGGTTTTCCGGCGGGTGGCATCACAGACATCGTGATGCGCACGGCGGCTGTGGAAGCTGAGAAGAAACTGGGACAAGCGGTGGTGGTGGAAAACCGCCCCGGTGCAGCAGGTGTGCCCGCGTATCTGGCCATGAAGGCTGCAGCGCCGGATGGGCATGTGATTGGTGGCGTGAACCCGGCTTTGTGGCGTCAACCCGTGTTTGAAAACGTGGCGTATGACCCCCTCAAGGATTTCACCTACATCCTGAACATGGTCGACAACATCTTCGCCGTGGTGGTCGCGGCAGACTCACCGTTCAAAACTTGGGCAGATTTGCTGGCTTATGGTCGGGCCACGCCGCAAAAAGTGTCGTATGGCGCGCCTCCTGGACTGGGTCAGAGCGCGCACGTCTTCATGGAAGAGGTGACCAGCGTGGAAAAGGTGCAGTGGCAGCCCATTGGCTACAAGGGCAGCAGCGAGAGTGTCACGGCCTTGCTGGGTGGCCATATCACCTTTGCCGTGGACACAGTGATCAGCACCAGCGCCCATGTCCGCTCTGGCAAAGCCCGTTACCTGGCGGTGGCATCCAACCAGCGCATGAAGAGCTGGCCCGGTGTGCCCACCATGAAAGACCTGGGTTACCAGATTGCCATTGACAGCCCCATCGGACTGGGTGGCCCGGCAGGCATTCCTCCAGACGTGGTGCGCGTGCTCCACGACGCCTTCAAGTTTGCCATCGAGCAACCCGCCTTCATCGCCTTGCTTGACCGCTCCGACCAGTCTCCACGCTACATGGATACGGCCCAATTCAACGAATTTGTCCAGCGATCCACCGTTGAGCAGCGGGCTCTGCTGATCAAATATGGCATGGACAGCAAGCGGTAAGTGCAGAGATAAGTGCAGCGATCCAAGAATTGCTGATGGCATCATCACAAAGTATTGGTGGATTGCCAGACGTCCCCCCTCTACAGTTGGCACATGTTGATGTCTTCTTCCACTGCTTTACCGTCGTCACTGGGAACGGGCCATGCCGGCATCGACCATGACCACGAAGAATTGATGGCCCTGTGCCAGTCGCTGCCTCAGACGCTTGACGATGAACTGCCTGCAGCATTTCATGCCTTGCACACGCGGTTTGCCGCCCATTTTGCCCAAGAGGATGCCTTGATGGCCCAGCAAGACTTCTCCTCTCGTCAGTGTCATCTGGACGAACACGCCGCGGTGCTGCAATCCTTCGAGGACGTTGGCGCTGCACTGCGGGAAGGCCGGATGGACCCTGCACGCCGCATGGGCGCGGCCCTGATCGACTGGCTCCCCGAGCACATCGACGCCCTGGATCGGCATCTGGCCAAGTTCATGTTCTATCAACAGACGGGGGGCGCACCCGTGCTGATCCGTCGACCAGGACGCGCATGACGCAAGGCATCCTTTCACTGCGCGTGAACGCCATCCGTCATGAGGCGCAAGGCATTTTGTCGTTCGAATTCGTCGACCCTTCGAGTCATTCCCTGCCGGCGTTTCAGGCGGGGGCTCACATCGACGTCCATTTACCAAATGGGGAAGTTCGATGCTATTCGCTTTGCAACAGCAGTGAGGAAACCCACCGTTACGTGGTGGCCGTGGCACGCGATGCCCATGGCCGAGGTGGCTCTGCCTACATGCACGACACGCTCAGAGTGGGACACACGCTGCGCATCGGCAGGCCACGTCAACATTTCCCGCTGCGCGAAGACGCCACTCAGACGGTTTTGATCGCCGGGGGCATCGGCATCACGCCGATCTGGAGCATGGTGCAGCGACTTCAGCAACTGGGGCGTGACTGGTCATTGCATTACGCCACACGCAGCCGTGCACACGCGGCATTCCTAGCCGAGTTGACGGCTTTGGGGCAGGCACATCCTGGCCGTGTTCATCTGCATTTTGACCAAGAGCAGGGCCTGTTCGATCTCGCCCCCCTCTTGCGAAACGGTGCCAAGGCTGGCACCCATGTGTACTGCTGTGGCCCCAGACCGATGTTGGCCTCCTTTGAACTGGCCACCTCGGACTGGCCGCCCGAGCAAGTGCATCTCGAATACTTTCAAGCCCAGGATGTGCCTGCCCTGGTGCAGGGCCTGGAGGTTGAGCTTCATCGCGCCGGCAAGACACTGGTAGTGGCCGAAGGCCAATCGGTGCTGGACGCCGTGCTGGATGCCGGTGTGGATGTGGCGTTCTCCTGCATGGCGGGCATTTGTGGCTCATGCGAGGTGACCGTGCTTGCGGGCGAGCCTGATCACCGTGACAGTGTGCTGTCCGAGCAACAAAAGGCCACCAACAAGACCATGATGATTTGCTGCTCCGGGGCCAAGTCAGCGCGTCTTGTCCTCGACCTGTGAGTCGCCCTGAGACCTTATTTCTCTAAGGAATTCCAATGCTTAGCCATGAACAAAACGAGATCCTGACCCGCGTGGGCAAAGGCACCCCCATGGGCAACACGATGCGCCGCTACTGGCACCCGATCGCCTTGTCCACCGAATTGCCACAACCCGATGGCGACCCCATTCGAGCCAAGTTGCTGGGCGAGACCTTTGTGGTGTTTCGAGACTCCAACGGCAAAGTGGGGGTGATGGACGAACTGTGTCTGCACCGTGGCGCCTCCATGGCCCTGGGTCGGGTCGAGGATGGCGGCATTCGCTGCCTCTACCATGGCTGGAAGTTCGACGTCAGCGGCAAGTTGCTGGAAACACCCAATCATGCCGATCCTCGGGTGAAAGAACGCCTGCATGCCAAAGCCTATCCCGTGCGCGAACAATCCGGGCTGATCTGGACCTACATCGGCCCGAAAGAACACGAACCTGTCTTTCGCGAGTATGCCTACGACAAGGTCCCCAGCGGCCAACGCATCCTGTTCAAGCTGGTGGTCAAGGCCAACTACTTGCAAATGTGGGAGGGTGGCACCGACAGTTCGCACGTCAGCATCCTGCACAGCAATGTCACTCGTCCCGGTTGGTTGGCTGAGTCGGGTGGCGCGCCCCCCGTCAATGACATGGTCAACCCCGCCTGGGACGACATGTCGCCACAGTTGGAAATCGAGAACACGGGGTTTGGCTTCCATTACGTGGGAAAGCGCAAGTCAGCGCAACCGGGGCAGAGCAACATCCGTCTGGTGCCGTTGTTCATGCCCACGGGACGCATCATCGAATTCCCAGACTTCTACACCACGGTGTTCGACACACCGCTTGATGATGAAACCACGGCCAGCTATCTGATTGATGCCAGCGATACCCGCCCACTGAATCTGGAGGATCGACTGACACGCTCGGGCCTGCGTGAAGAGCGGTTCTTTAAAGACAGTCACTTCATGGCGTCTTGGGACAACCAGTTCCACCAGGACCGACAAGCCATGCGTGAAAAACGCAGTTGGAGCGGGTTTCATGGGATCACCCAGGAAGACGCCGTGATCTCTACCTCCATGGGGCCTATCTACGACCGGACCACCGAACACCTGGTGGCGGCGGACGCGGCCATCGTTCGTCTACGCCAACGCCTGCTGGATTCGGTGCGCTTGTGCGAGAGCGGGCAGCGGCCCATCGGGGTGGACTTGCATGACCTGACACAGATGCGCGGATTTGACAAAAACATCCAGGAAGACGAGTCCTGGAAACCACATGCCGCCTACCATCTTGAGCACTATCCGGTGAAAGACTAAGGCATGGCGCCGGTTGAATTTGATGTGGTCACACGCCTCTATCAGAACCGTTTTGACCCCGAGGTGATGGCCGCCACCGTGGCGCACTGGACGCCACGGGTCGTTGATCGACAGACCGACCGTCTGCCCTGCATCACTGACATGGCCTATGGTGACGATGAACGTCACCGGCTGGATATTTTCCCCGTCAAAGGTCGTGGTGCGCCGGTGGTGTTGTTCGTCCATGGGGGCGGGTTTGTAGGTGGAGACAAGCGTGTGGCCCCACCCTTTTACGCCAATGTGGGCATGTACTTTGCCGCACACGGCATGGTAGGCGCCTGCATGAACTACCGGCGTGCGCCCACCGGTGGGTGGCCGGCAGCGGCGCAAGATGTGCATGCCGCCGTGCAATGGTTGCTGAACCGCTGTGACTTGTATGGCGGTGACCCTGCCCGATTGGTGGTCGTTGGTCAGTCGGCGGGAGCATGCCATGTGGCCACCTGGCTGTTTGACGATGCCTTCAACAGTGACGTGCGTCAGCGTGTGAGCGCCGTCATTCTGATGAGTGGTTTCTACCAGGCGACAGCGCCACTGAGTCCGGGGCAGAGGGCTTACTTTGGGGACAACGTTGCCCTGTACGAATCGCGGTCTCCACTGACCCATGCGAAGGCGCTGGCGCAGCCTGTGTTGATCACCCGCGCCGAATTCGATCCGCCGGATCTGCGACGACAGTCGCAGGCGTTGATGTCGGCCATGACCAGCGCTCACCGCACACCGCAGACCCTGGACTTGGCGGGTCACAACCATGTGTCTCCGCTCATGAGTCTGGGCAGCGACGATGATCAAGTGGGGCTGCTGTTGCGCCGTTTCATTTCACATGCCACAGCGCCTGCGGCCCAGACGGCCTAGGACACACCACATGTCAGGCCAATCGTTGCAAATGCTCTCTTACCAGATCCAGGAAGGCATGCGTGGTCTCCGACAGGACGTGGCCTTGGCGTGTATGCACCAGCAGACTGCGCTCTATGGTGGGATCATGCAACTGCTTGGCCACCAGCGAAACCTCATGCGGACTGCCCTTGACCAGGTAACCGGGAACCACCACCACGCCCAGGCCCTGCGCCACCAAGGCCAGCGCGGTGTGGATGTACATCACCTCATACGCGGGCCAGTAGGTTCGACCCACCCGCGCCAGCGCGTCGCTCACGATTTGCTGCACCTGGGTGCCACGTGTCAGGTTGATCAAGGGTACTTCGCGCAAGTCCTCCCAAGTCACACGCTTGCGTTTGGCCAGGGGCGAATCCTTGGTACACACCACGCACAGATGATCCACCACCAGTGGATGCCGGGTCACCGCCTCGGGTTCGTGCTCAAAAAAACCGATGCTGAACTCGACATCTTCACTGAGCACACGCTGGATCAGGCTGGAATCGGCCGCGTCGTGAAACAGGATCTTGACCTCAGGGAACCGGCGCTTGAATTCCGCCAGTACCGTTGGCACCAGTGTGGACGACAGCGCTGGAGCGCAGGTAAACGCCAGTGCGCGCTCCATTTGCTCCGCATGGTCGCGCATGTGAATGCCCAGCGTGTCCACATTGTTCAGAATGATCTCTACTTGCCGGTAAGCCTCATCTGCCGCTTTGGTGGGTCGCAGGACACGCGGCGTGCGCTCAAACAACTGCACGCCCAGCTCTTCCTCGAATTGTCGGATGAGCGCACTCATGGCGGATTGGGTCACATGCTGCGCCTCGGCCGCATGCGTGAGATTGCGCAATCGGTAGGCCTCCACAAAGGCGCGCATCTGGCGCAGGGTGATGTTCAAACGGGCCGGCATGATTCATTATCACATCGGGATATGCCGCTTGCAGTCCCACACGTCGAGGAGAAACCATGCTGAATGATGAAGACAATCAGCGCATGTGTCGAGTGGGGGCCAATCAACCCATGGGGCGTTTGCTGCGGCGGCACTGGCTCCCTGTGATGTCGACGGATCGCCTGAAGATAGGAGGCGATCCCTTGCCCGTCAGACTGGTGGGCGAAGACTTCGTGGCGTGGCGGGACGACAGCGGTCGCGTCGGCTTGTTTGACCAGTCATGTCTGCATCGAAGCGCCTCCATGTCGCTCGCGCGTGCTGAAGGTGATGGACTTCGATGCATTTACCACGGCTGGAAGTTTGCCGTGGATGGGACCGTACTCGACACACCCAACGTCGCTGACCCGGCCTTTGCGCGTCGTTTAAAAGGCCGAACCCACCCGGTGCGAGAGGCGGGTGGCTTGCTATGGACCTACTTAGGACCGCCAGACGAGATGCCCGCATTTCCTGATTGGCCTTGGATGTCCTTGCCCGACGCCCAACGCCTGGTGGTGCCTCATGTGCAGGCCTGCAATTTCGTGCAGGTGATTGAAGGACTGGTTGACTCTTCTCACCTGGGCGTTTTGCATTCCAACGGCTTGCGTCAGGCCACCCGCAGTGACCTGGGCTTTGCGCAGAAGGTTCAGTCCATGCAGTTCAACCTGGCACCACGCCTGGAAGCGCAGGACTCGGACTTTGGCTTTTATTACGCTGCCCTGCGTGACAGTCCTGACGCCACCACCGTGGAAGCTCGCGTCACCGCCTTCGTGGCCCCTTTCACGGTCCTGAACCCGAACGGCGACATCATGTCCTTGCTGGTGCCCATCGACGACACGCACACAGTTTTCTACCACGTGTTCTGGAGCCCCACCGAGCCACTCAATCGCGAGCCTTTGCGCAGTCGCCACCTGGACTTCATCGGACTGACGGATGACGCACTGGTGCGATTCGGTCTGACACCGGACACCATGGGCACACCGGGCACGCCATCACCCGCCAACAACTTTCAGCAAGACCGTGTCGCCATGCGCGGGGGCTTGAGCTTCAGTGGCCTGCCAGGACTGATTGAGGAAGATGTCGCGGTGGCGGTTTCTTCCGGGCCGGTGCGAGACCGAACGCGTGAAGTCCTGTGCGGCGCGGACGTGGCCATTCGGCGTCTGTATAACGCGTTGCTGCGCGCCCTTGATCAACCGGTGCCCCCCATCGACTACCAGACCATTACCGGCACGCATGCCCAACTGGACAGCCGCGCTGACTGGCGTGAACTCCTCCCCACCCTGCAAACCTCTACACCGCAAGGAGACCACTGATGCAACGACGAACCCTGCTGGCCAGTGCAGTCCTCACGCCTCTGGGGCTGGGGAACGCACACGCCCAGACACCAGCCTATCCCGCCAAGCCCATCAAGCTGCTGAACTCCAGCCCACCCGGCAGCACCTTCGACACCATTGCGCGCGCGGCTTGCGTTGAAGCAGAGAAGCGCCTGGGGCAACCCATCATCACGGACTATCGCTCCGGTGCTGGTGGCACGCCTGCTTTTGTGGCCGCCAAGCGTGCCGCACCAGATGGCTATACCCTGGTGGTGCTGTCGTTGAGCACGATTCGCCAACCCATTCAACAAGACGTTGGCTATGAAAGTGTGCAAGACTTCACCTGGATTGCCTCACTGGCGGAAATCAACTTTGGGGTGATCGTTCCGGCTGACTCACCGTTCAAGAGTTGGAAAGACTTGCTCGCCTTCGCCAAGGCTGACCCCAAGAAAGTCACCTATGGCTGTCCTTCGGGCTTGGGCAACAGCGCCCACATCTTCGGTTCTGAAATCGGTGCGCGCGAAGGACTGGACTGGCTGCCCGTGCCGTTTCGTGCCAGCAATGACTGCATGACGGCACTGCTGGGTGGACAACTCACTTTTGCCATCGACACCCTGATCAGCGCTGCACCGCAGGTGAAAGCCGGCAAGGTGCGTGCCCTGGCCTTGGCCACCTCCCAACGCTCCAGACTGTGGCCCGATGTACCCACCATCAAGGAGCTGGGCTATGACATCACCATCGAGAGCCCGGTGGGCATTGGTGGACCCGCTGATATGCCAGCGCCCGTGGTGCAAGCACTGCAGGAAGCCTTTCGTTTTGCAGCAGAGCGTCCGGCCTTCATTCAACTGTTGGAAAACGGCGCCCTGCGCCCCTGGTTCATGCCTGCCACGGAGTTCCAGAGTTTTGCGCTTCGAGCCGAGCGCGAACAACGTGCGCTGATGACCAAGTACGGCTTTGCCAAAAAACCCGGCTGACCCATTAGGAGCGCGCATGCCATCCCACCCCTCCTCAATCACGCCCGCCATGTCGGATATGTCCTACCGCGGCCTGCTGTCACTGCAGGGTCGTGTCTTTGTGGTGCTCGGTGCCGGTCAAGGCATTGGCGAACAGGTGAGCCACGCGTTGTCCGAATGTGGCGCCACGGTGGTCTGTGTCGATTCAGATCCTTGGCGGGCACAAGCAGTCGCAGAGACGGTTCATGGGATTCCCGTGTCCGCCGATATCACCCAGGCCAGCGACATGGAGCGGGTGTTTCAGACGGCCAGCGCCTTGCCTGCCAGCGGGCCGCTGGGCCTGGTGGATGTGGTGGGCATGGTGATCCCCAATGACCTGACCCATGGCACCGAGTCTGGGTGGTCGCGTCAATTTCAGTTGGTCCTCGACCACGCCTGGCTGGCCATGCGCGTGGGAGCGCGTGCCATGCAGGGTCGTGGCGGATCCATGGTGTTCATTGGCTCGATTGCCGGCACGGTGGTACGCAGTGGTGCTGCACTGGCGTATGCCAGCGCCAAAGCGGCTCTTCACCACCTGGTCAAGGGTGTGGCGCAAGATCTGGCTCCGCAAGGCATACGAGTCAATGCCGTTGCACCGGGGCTCACACGCACGCCCCGGTTGGTGGCCTCCAATCCAGACAGTTTCTGGACCACTGAGGCCGCACGCATCCCGCTGCGGCGTGTAGGCATGCCTTCAGACATTGCAGCCGCCGTGCTGTTTCTCTCTTCTCCGCTGGCAGACTTTGTCACCGGACAAATTCTTGCCGTGGATGGCGGGTCTTCACTGGCCTCCGGCGGTGGGTTCAATCTGGCGGCATCTGGACCAGCCCCGACTTGACCCCCTCCTCAGGACTCGACCGTCTCACTCAGCACATACTCGGACCACACGTCAGTGGCATCCACATCCCGACCAAGTGACTCGCCCTGGGACTGGTGCTTGGCCAGGGCATCCAGCAGAACCCGCCGCCCCTCCACCACAGCTCGATCCACCGGCCCCAGCTGTTCCTGGGAGCGGTCATAGTCAGCCTGACTCTCCAAGACGTAGTTGTCCTCGGCCAACAAGGTGAGGGTCGGCACATCCTCAACAAAGCCGGAGAAACTCTCTCCTCGTGCCATGGCCCCGCGGTCCTGATTCCATCGGGTCTGGGCAGAACGATCCGGACCAGCTCGCAAGTTGTTGAACAGGTCGTCACGGTCCTTCACTCGTCCCAGGTTGGTCATGCCAAAGCCGGTTGATTTGAGGGGGCCGTGACGATTGAAGACCACTGACCACAGCAATGTGGTGTGGTCGTCGATGGGCACGCTGATTTTCAAAGCTTTGTCTTCCAGCGGGTCTGGACTCACCGAGTGGAACTGAACACATGGCATCACAAAATGCCCGGTGGTTTGCTTGCGCGCATCGCGATTGATGTGCATGAAGCCATAAGGCTTGCGCTCCACCAGCATCTCTGGATAGTCATATTGCATGCCGGTGTCGGTTCGACGACCTTCCTTGGAAAAATAGTTGTCGCCACGAAACGGCATCTGGCGATTGGCATCGTGATGCAGGATTTGCGAGTGGAAGACATCCCACAGCGTTTCCAGAGGGCGCAGCCAATTGCAATGCACAATGGCCGTGGCCGTGATGACCTGATCATCCGGCAGTGTGGTGAATGCCAGTTCGCGAAACGGTGGCGGCGTGCCCTTGCCCAGCCAGGTCCAGACCATGTCTTGCCGAACCTGCACCGGATGTGAACGAGACTTGAGACGCTCCAGCGGAAAATGTTCCGGATGCGTGGGTGCTTCCGTCACCAGACCGGCCGCCGAGATTTTCCAGCCGTGATAGATACAACGCAGCCCATGGGACTCGTTACGCGCCAGTGCCATGGACGCCGCACGATGGGGGCAGGCCTCATCCATCAGGCCAATCTCGCCCTCAGGCGAACGAAAGGCCACCAGGGGCTGGCCCAAAATGGTGAGCCGATGCGGTGGCGCTCCGGCGATAAGCTGCGAGGTGCGAATGACCGGGATCCAGTATTCCCGCATCAGCTGGCCCATGGGCGCATCCCCGGTACATTGGGTGATCAAACGGCTTTTTTCGCGATCCAGCATAAAGGCTCCCCGAGCTGTTGACGTTGATAACCAGCGCGGCTCAGCGCTTCTTGGCAAATCCGTAGCGCGTGAGCAGCTCGCGCTGATCAATGTTGGACTGAGCCACAAATTTGCGGTAATCCTCGGTGGACATGTAACGTGGTCGCTGGTCCACCTTGTCGAGGGCGGCGATCACACTGGGCTGCTCCAGCGAAAACTTGAAGGCATCATGCAATACGCGCACCACTTCAGGCGACATGCCCGCGGGTCCGCCCAGGCCGGTAGGGCTGTCAATGATGATGGCGTAACCCAGGTCACGCATGGTGGGCACATCGGGGAAGCTTTTCATCCGATGCTCGGAGGCCACCGCCAGATAGCGTGCCTTTCCGGCGCGCACACTGGCACTGGTGCCAATCACCGTATCCACCGAAAAGCTCACATGCCCCCCCAGCAACGCAGTGACACTCTCCGCACTGCCTTTGTACGGCACAGCTTGCCACGCCACTTTTTCACGCGCGGCCACTTCCTCCATGAACAGGTGGGCGCTTTGCCCCAGGCCAGGCGGCGCTGCGTACGACACCTTCTGCTGGTTGGCGCGGCCCCAGGCCAGCAGATCAGCCCAGGTCTTGAAAGGCGCATCGGCTTGCACCGTGACCGCAAAGACGTTGTCCACCATGTTGATGATGTAAGTGAAGTCTTTCATCGGGTCATAGATGGCGTCCTCCATCACGGGCTGTCGCCAAAGCGCCGTGTTGACGGCGCCAATCGTGTGCCCGTCTGGCGTAGCACTGCGAATGCCCAGAAACGATGTCACGCCTGCTGCGCCGGGGCGGTTCTCGATCACCACGTTCTGGCCCAGCTTTTTTTCGGCCTCCAATGCCGCCACCCGCATGAAGATGTCCGTAAAACCGCCTGCGGGATAACCCACAATCAATTTGATCGGGCGTGAAGGGAAGGTGGACTGCGCCAGGACGGATGGCGCAGCCAGCCAACCCGTGCTGGCCCCTGCGGTGGCCAGCACTTGTCGCCGTGACCATCGCCGTTGAAGCTCGTGACTCATCGCTGATTCCTCCTGGGATTTGCATCGTTGGCCTGGAAACACCGCATCATGTGAGATCGATGCCCATACTGCGCCGCTCGCGAAAAATGAAGTCATCCTGGTTACGTTGCCCCACCAGCGCCCCAGGACGGTTGGGCGCCACGTTGGGCACTTCGGTGATTTGCTTCCAGTCCTGCACCAGGGTGCGTCGCCAGACGCGCCACGTGCCATCCCGCCGCTGCACCCGGTCGATGTAGCGCGAACGCGAGTGAAGATCGACATAACTGTCCTGGGCAAACTTGGCATCCGTGAGTTGCGCCAGACTATTCCCCGCGCCAGGCGCGTAGCGCTGCACAATCGTCATGTAGGTTTCCACCAGCGCGTTGTCGTCGTCCGCATAATCAATCAACACATTGGTGGCTTGATGCATGGAGAAAGTGATGACCCGATGGCGTTCACGAATCCACTCGATCAGACCGGCGACGTCACCGCGATAAGGCCCATGGTCGTCATAGGCATCGGGATGGAACAAAGCTGGCATGGCGTCAAAATCCAGCCGATCGGCCGCACGACACCAACGGAACACCAGGTCTTGAATGGCAAGCGTGTCGGCCACACGCGACGGTGAGGAAGGATTCATCATCAGATCAGGACAGGGTGACGCCACACAGCCGACCCGACGACGGTGCATCACACGTCCGCTTGGGCCTGCCTACGATGCAGCGCAGTATCGGCCGCCCGTGACGAAGTCGCGGCGAAATTTATGAATGGCACTATCGCAAAAAGTTGGATCAGTGCCAGCACTCAGCCGCCCTACTGCCCCGCCTTGATGTTGTTCTCGCGAACCACTTTGCCCCAACGGGTCACTTCGCTACGGACAAACTGACCAAACTCCTCCGGACTGGAGGCGGAGACCTGCACACCCATTTCGACCAGACGCTCTTGCACGGCGGGCAGTTTCAGGACCTTCGCCATTTCAGCGTTCATCTTGTTCACGATACCTGCCGGCACACCGGCGGGCGCCAACATGCCCCACCAGGCCTGCGCCTCAAATCCCGGCAAGCCTTGCTCAGCCAAGGTGGGGACATCGGGCAGTTGTGCCATGCGCTTGGGCGACGTCACGGCCAGCGCACGCAAACGCCCTGAGGCCAGGTGCGGCGCCCACAAGGCATAAGTGGCCAGTGTCACGGGCACATGTCCGGCAACGCCGTCGGTGGAGAGCGGACCGCCGCCCTTGTAGGGGATGTGTGTCCAATCCACCTTGAGCTGGTTGCCCATGGCTGTCATGGCCAGATGCGCCAGACTGCCCGAACCGATGGTGCCGTAACTGATCGAACCCGGCTTGCTGCGCGCGGCCTGGAGCAGTTCGGTAAAAGTTTTGTGCGGTGTGCTGGCATGGGCAGTTAACACCATGGCCCCAGTGCCGATGAGCATCACGGGCGCCAAGTCCTTGAGCGTGTCAAACGGCATGTTGGGGATCAGGCTGGGGTTGACGCCGTGGGTGTCAAACACCATCACCCAGGTGTTGCCGTCCGGGGCCGCCTTGGCCACCAAGCCCGTGCCAATGGCACCAGAGGCCCCCACCCGGTTGTCGATAACGACGGGTTGCCCCAAGGCCTGTTGCATGTGGGGTTGCAGCAGACGTGAGATCTGATCCACGGTTCCGCCGGTGGGAAAGGGCACGATCCACTTGATGGGCTGGCTGGGCCAGGCCGCGGACTGGGCGCAGACCATCACGGGCCAAACAGCCCCCAACAAGGACAAAAGAGCAATTCGTCTGAACCAGCAACGCAACATGGAGCAACTCCTGAGCAAGGCCATGAATGCGTCGATGCTACGAAGCTTGCCGCCAATCTGGCATCGGGTGAATCCCTGTTCAGGGTGATGCGGGCCAGAGCGAGGTAAGCTCTGGCCATGGATGACACCCCCTTCACCGCTGTCCGCTGCGCCCACCCGTTGGAGGAACTTGATGCCTGATGAGGCCTTGCCTTTGATCGACGCCCAGAAACTCCGTCACCAGGCTGACCTGGCGCCACCCGAACAGTGCGTCTGCGTTCTGAAAGTGTGCCAGGGATGGGAAAGTGTCAGCGAAGACCGCTGGCCTGCCGCGCACATGCACCTCTTGGGAACGCTGCGACAGCCCTTGCCCGAAGGCCAGACGGAACCCACCTTTGAGGAGTTCCATCCGCAAGGCACGCGCTATGAATCACCTCTGGCGCCCATTGCTCTGGCGTATTTTCCATTCAATCGTTGTGACGTGCACACATGCAGCCGGTGTGGATGTACCGCGTTGAAATACACGGAATATGGTGGCTATTATGTGGATCATCGCGTGCGGTTGGTGAGGTCGGGCTTGATCGTGGAAGGCTGACACCGTCGCTGCGTGGCGCCACCTCCCACCTCCTTGACCATGAACCGCCTGCGCATCATCCCCACAGAAGTGGATCTCACGGCCATCCGTGCGCAAGGTCCGGGTGGGCAAAACGTGAACAAGGTGTCCAGCGCCATCCAGCTACGCTTTGACGTGCGCACCTCCAGCCTGCCCGAGGACATCAAGCAACGCTGGTTGCAAGCCACTGACAACCGGCTCACGCCGGAAGGTGTACTGCTCATCAAGGCCCAGCGTTACCGCACGCAAGAAGCCAATCGGCAAGACGCCTGGGCGCGCCTGCATGAATTGCTGGCTCGATTTGAGCGCGCGCCCACGCCTCGCAAGCCCACCCGGCCCACGCGGGGCTCAGTGCAGCGGCGGCTAGAAAGCAAGCGGCTGCACAGCCACCTGAAAGCCCGTCGACGGCCTTCAGACGACTGAACCAGCCTCAGGAATACCCTGTCGCCATCGATGAAAAGTAAAAAATGATTTACTCTGCTCACCGATTACACTATAAAGCACTATCTCTTAATTGGTATTGACGCGTTAGATGGACGATCTACTCAAGAAATATGGGGGGCTACCCAACCTCAGAAAGCACCTCAAGCTTTTTCATGAAAAGGTGTGCGAGGAAAAGGGTGTGAAGCACTATTTCTTTGGCATCCAGCCAGACCTGCTGATTGCAGACCAGGTGAACTTCCGCTCCCTGCTGATGCGCAAGCTCGATCACTTCTACCGCGAGACCCCGCCACAGACCGCTCAGCCCACCATTCGCGTCAAACCCGCTGTCTTCGAAGACGTTCGAAAATTGCTGGAGCGTCAGCTCAAGCTCATGGGCGTGAACTGGCGTGAAATCCCCCGCATGGCTTGTCATATCCTGCCGGTATTGGAAGAAACTCGCGCCCGTGCAGCTGACTTGACCAAAACCTCGGTCACCAGCGACCTGATCAACCTGGAATCGATTGACGCCCTGTTGAAGTCGAAAAGCATCAACACCAAGATGCTTGCCAATGGAGAAATGCACATTCTCAAGAGTGACGGCATTGCCTACCCCTTCTTCCTGCAACTCAAGCCGGCGGAGAAACAAATCGTCCTGGTTGGTCGTGGCTACGCGTTCCAAAGCGTGACGGATGCCGAGCTGGCCGCCATTCAGGATGGGCTCTCCAAACGTTGGACCTTCATGCCCTTTCAGATCAAACGTGACGGCGAAGGCCGCTTCATCGAAACCCAGCATGTGGCTGATTACTCGGGTGGCGAGTTGCCCACCCGCCTGTTCTTCACCTTGATCAAAGAGTTTTCCTGGCGCTTTGACGAAGTCATGAAGCAGGACAAAGATGACCGATTGATCAACCTGGTGGCCGACAAGGCGGCCTGAGAGACACCGATGAAACGTCTGCCCCTTGCCATCCTCTTCACTGGGTTGCTCATGCTGGCGGGCGCGACGACAGCGGCTGAGCGCGTGGCCTGCCCCGAAGGACTGAAATGGACCAACGAGGGCTTTTGCAAGGTGGAGCTGGACAGCAAAATGAACACCTGTCCGCAACGCAGCAAAATGGCCAAGCCCCGCGTGACCGGCCCTCTCATTTGCCGCGCCAATGGTGACTGCCCCGATGGCACCAGTCCCAACAGTGACGGCTACTGTGTGCCTCCCAAAGAGCCCAAAAAGAAAAAGGGTTGAGCGGGTATTACAGCCGTTCGGCGTGAATGAGGGCCCCGCCCAGAACGCCGACCTGGTACAGCCCCACGAAGTGCGCATAGGCCTGGTCGTAGCGCTCATAGTGCTCACGCCCCAAACGTTCCACCGTTTGGGCCTGGAGTGACTGATACATGGCATGACGCTCACGCAGAATGCGCGTCCACTCTTCGCTCAAGTCCAGCACATGCACCATCCGCATGCCATGGGTCTGCAGCCAGCCGGCGTAGTCATCCACCGAAGCAATCTCGGAAAAGCGCATGCCGTCAAACAAGCGGCGCGCGTCCTCTTGCGGGAGCGTCTGGCGGCGCAGAATGTCCGAGAACACCAGACGTCCGCCGGGCCGCAGCACTCGCGCGCACTCACTCACCAGTTGTGCCTTGTGGGGAATGTGTGCAAATGCCTCCTGGCCGATGGCCAGTGTGAAGCTGGCTGCCTTGAACGGCATGGCCAGCGCGTTGCCCTCCACAAACTGCACGCGGTCTGACAGACCGGCCACCGCCGTCAGTTCCGTGGCGCCTTGCACCCTGCTGCGGGTCAGATCCAGACCCGTGACGCGGCAACCGGTTTTCCAGGCCAGGTAACGCGCCGGCCCACCCATGCCACTGCACACGTCCAGCACTTCGTCCTGAGCCTGCACCCCGGCTTGCGCCATCAGGCGATCCACCGCCGCCGTACCCCCGTAGTGGTCCTGGTCGTGGTGTTGCAGCACCTCCTCGGTGATCTCCTGGGGCGTCACCCCACGAGCGGCCACAGCAGCCAGGATCTGCTGCGCGCTGATGGGATGGAAATCGTAAAAGTGTTCGACGGCTTGCAGGCGTGGATCAGGGTTCATGATGGGCAGGGTAACTACATCAAGAAACGTTGAACTTTCCAAGGAAAGTCCATCGCGCGACAACGGACATGGCCAGCATACTCGAGTTCACCACGCTGGCGCCGTCTCGCAGGCGCCAGGACCGTGCACCCCTCTCAGCCCCGAAGACGCGACTCCATCACGGCCATGACCTGCTGAAAACTCACCGGCTTGTGCAACACCGAAATATGGAGCTGTGCAAAATGGGTGATGTGCGAAGGCGAGGTGTCCGCCGTGACAATCAGCGCCGGGATTTCCTGATTGAACGCTTCACGCAGTTGGCGGATCATCTCGACACCGGTGGTGTTACGCAGCCGATAGTCACTGATGATGAAATCGATTGACCCGGCATCAAAGGCCGCCAGTTGCGCCTCCAGGGCCTGTGGCTCCTCCTCCACCACCATCACTCTGGCGCCGCGGGCTGCCAGCGCGTGGCGGTAGGCCGCCAAAATAGCTTGGTCATCCTCGATGACAGCAATGATTTTGCCGCTGATAGACACCGCTTCTTGCCCCCCAGGCGTCGCACGGGCCTGCGTCAACTCGCCATCGGCCGCACCCAGCAACGGGTAGCGCGTCACCACGGTGAACGTGGTGCCTTGTCCCGGGACGGATGCTGTTTGAATATCGGCCCCGATCAACTTGCACAAACGCCAGACGATGGACAGACCCAGACCCAGGCCATCATGAGAACCGCGCGTTTGATCCACCCGGTAGAACTCTTCAAAGATGCGTTGCTGGTCTTGTTCGGAAATGCCGCAGCCGGTGTCAGCAACCCGTACGGCCAGGCATCCTTGTCGATCCTCGAAGGTCACGGACACCTGACCGCTGTCGGTGTAGTGAATGGCGTTGTCCATGAGATTGAGCAGAATCTGGCGCAACAATTTCTCATCGCCCAGCACAGAGCCGTGCATGCCCGACATGTGCAGCTGCAACTGCTTGTTGTTCGCCAGGGGCTTGGCAATTTCCCGCAGGGACGTGCTCAATGTTTCAACGGAAAAGGCGTGATTCTCTGGTTCATAGCTGTGGCTGTCGAGTTTGCTGATGTTGAGCAAGGCCTCGAACATTTCATTCAATGTCACCACACTGTTCTTGACCTTCTGGATGGTGGCACGTTCACTGCAAGGAATGGCCTCCAGATTCAGCGAGTCCAAGTACATGTTCACGGCATACATGGGCTGACGCAGGTCATGACTGGCCGACGCAATGAAATTGGATTTGGCCACGTTGGCAGCAATGGACTCGTCACGCTCGGCCGCCAACTCCTTGAACAATTTTTCGTTGCGCAGTCGCAGACGCACCGAGTCTTCAAAGGTCTGCGAAAAATTGCGTGAGATCTTCACGACATAGATGAACAGAATGGAAATGCCGATGGAAAAGGGCCACGGGAAAATTTCTCGTGGCCAGAAAGCGGTCGAGATGGCTGGCACCATGATGGGAATGGTGAAGCTGTAAAACGTCGGCCAGTGCACGCAATAGCCAAACATGCTGTTGAACATGCCGCCAGCTGTGACGTACAGATAAATCATGCGGTTGACCGTGGTCAGGTCAGGCACCAGCAAGATCCAACCCAGGCCCCAGCCCAGCCCGATCAGCCCCACGCCCAGGGTCACCACCTTCAGATTTTTCTGGGGATCGGTGATCTTGTCCTCTTCGTGTTCCAGCCTGGCCGTTGTCCAGGTGCGAATCACGGTGGCCGCCACCATGTACGTCAGCCACAGTGCCAGCTTGAGCGGGTCGGCGTCATCGTAGAACAACAACAGCGCAAACAAGGGCGCGAAGATGTTCGCCACCGTCACGGAGCGAGCGGTACGAACGATGTAGGCTGACTTGAGGATCGCCACCTGCCGCTGGCTGGCCTGGTCAAATTCTGTCAGTGTCAAGTTGTCACGCATGGGCGGGGACTGTGGTTGGCAATCGCGCCATCGTATCCGCCCATGGGCCGGGGGATTGAACAAACACCCCGAGCCAGAAGGATCAATCCGTACTGGCGGCTGACGCGTCTTGCAAGGAGGCTTCCGTCCCCTCGCCCCAGCGGAAGATGGGCAAATCCCCGGCCGGGGTTTTCATGGACACAACATGCTTGGTCGTTGGCTCCAGCATCCACACGGCAGACGCCCCCACGGACATCAAGGACAACCCCGCCACGGCAATCAGGACAGACGATTTCATAAAACCCTTTCGGACGGGAATCGTAGACAAGTTACTTGATAATGCCCATCACAAATTTCGTCTAGAACCAAGGGCACAACCGTCCTGTCCTACCGCCCAAGAACGATATCGCCCTGATAAACACCCACCACCATGACTCCCAGCGTCCTGATCACCTCCTCACACTGGGCTGAACCTGCCCAACACATTTTGCGTAATGCCGGACTGGACTTGGTCTTCATGGACGATCCGGTGGATGAAGCTGCGCTTGTCCAAGCCTACCGCGCCCGACCCTATGTGGCCACGGTACTGCGCGGCAACCGACCGTTCACCGAACAGGTGCTGGCGGCCGCGTCGCCCGCCCTCCAGGTTCTGGCCAAGAATGGCGCGGGCATTGACGGTGTGGACATCCCTGCCGCCACCGCGCGCGGCATTCAGGTACTGGTCGCCGCGGCCGCCAATGCCGATGCCGTGGCCGAGCACGCACTGGCCATGATGCTCTCTCTGGTGCGTCAACTCGGCCCGCTGGATGCCCAGATGCGCCGGGGTCAATGGCCCGCCAGCACTTTCATGGGTACGGACTTTCGCGACAGCACCGTGGGCATTGTGGGATTTGGCAGCATTGGACGACGCACGGCACAACTGTGCGCGGCCCTGGGTGCTCGCGTGCTGGTGTATCGCCGTGCGGACAGCGCGCCAGTGGGCGAGCATGAAACGGAACATGACTTTCAGCGATTTCTGTCTCGGCTGGACATCCTGAGTCTGCATTGCCCGTTGAATGCCAAGACCCGCGGCTTGATCGGTGCGCGGGAACTGGCGCTCCTCAAGCCCTCGGCCCTGTTGATCAACACGGCGCGTGGCCCCGTGGTCGACGAGGCAGCGCTGATCGACGCGCTGCAGCAGGGTCGCTTGCGCGGTGCCGGCCTGGACACCTTTGACATCGAGCCCTTGCCTGCGCATCACCCCCTGACGCAGCTACCCACCGTGCTGCTGTCTCCGCATGTGGCAGGCGTGACCCAGCAAGCAGCCACGCGGGTGGCCACCATCACGGCAGAAAACATCGTGGGTGCGCTGTCTGGTCAACCCCCCGTGCCAGGACGCCTCATCAATCCCGAGGTGCTGAGCACCCCTTGAAACCTGATGCGCCGTGACAGTGCCCCTTCCTGCGTTCTATTGAAGAAAGTGTTGCCGTGAATCCCTCTTCTTCGCATGCCGAACTGCTGGCCACGCTGCGCCAGCACCTGGGTGAATCCCATGTGCTGACCCTGGCGCAAGAGGTGGCCCCCTTTGTCGAAGACTGGCGTGGCCGCTATCGCGGCGAAGTGGTGGCCGTGGTGCAACCCGCCTCCACCGCAGAGGTCGCCGCAGTGGTGAAGGCCTGTGCCCAGGCCGGCGTGAAAGTCGTGCCCCAAGGCGGTCACACCAGCATGGTGGGCGGCGCCACCCCCGTGGGCGCGCGACTCAGCGAGGGCAGCGCCCCGGTGGTGCTGAGCCTGCGTCGCATGAGCCGCATTCGCGAGATCGACACCATCGGCAACACCCTGGTGGCCGAGGCCGGCTGTGTTTTGCAAACCTTGCAAGAAGCTGCGCAAGCCCACGGCCGGCTGTATGGCGTCACGTTTGGTGCGCAGGGTTCGTGTCAAATCGGGGGCAACGTCTCCACCAATGCAGGCGGCACGGGTGTGCTGAAGTACGGCAACACGCGCGAGCAGGTGCTGGGCCTGGAAGTGGTGCTGCCCGATGGTCGCATCTGGAATGGTTTGCGCACGTTGCGCAAGGACAATGCCGGGTACAACCTGAAACACCTGTTCATTGGTGGCGAAGGCACCCTGGGCATTGTCACGGCGGTTGCCCTTCGATTGCACCCGCAGCCCGCCGTCACCACCACGGCATGGCTCACCCTGGACGATGTGTCACAGGCGCTTAATTGCCTGGCCACCCTGCAATCCATCGCGGGCGACCGCATCGCTGGCTTTGAACTGCTCAACCGGGCGCAGTTGCAGGCCGTGCTGGCCACCTTCCCCGATATTCGCTTGCCCACCGATCCCGATGCCCCTTACGCGGTGCTGGTGGAGTTGTCCGACACCTACGCCAAGGCCAATCTTCAGGGGCTGCTGGAGGACGCCTTGTCCCAGCTGTCAGAGCAGGGCTTGTTGCGAGATGCCGCGCTGGCCGCCAGTGACACCCAGCGCGCGGCGTTCTGGCACATTCGCCACAGCATCTCGGAAGCCAACCGCAAGTCTGGCATGGGCCTGTCGACGGACGTGGCTGTGCCGGTCAAGTCGCTGGCGATGTTCATCAATGAGGCCAGCCGTGCGGTGCAAGCCCGCTGGCCGGAACTTGACATCGTGCTGGTGTCGCACATGGGCGATGGCAATGTGCACTTCATACCGCGTTTTTCTTTCGAGCAGTGGGCGCGCATTCCCAACCAGGCCGAGGTGGCCGATGCCGTTCGCGCCACAGTGCATGATGTGGCGGTCGCGCTGGGTGGCACGTTCAGCGCCGAGCATGGCGTGGGACATGTGCTGGTGGACGAGCTGGCTCGACTGCGGCCTCCGCTGGAGCTGGAGCTCATGCACCGCGTGCGCCAGGCACTGGACCCGCAAGCCCTGATGAACCCGAACAAGTTGCTGGCCCATTAAGCCCCCCTCACGGGTCGTTGACACGTTCTTCCTCAACCTTGTCTGGATGACCCCCGTCATCCCCAAGTGCGTCAAGTCGTGCTGTGTCGCCGCATGAAGTCGGTGAACACCGTGGTCAAAGTCGGAAAGTGCGCTTTCCACTGGGGGAAAGGAATCAGGTCCACGTCTTCGTCCTGGATGGGTAACTGAAAGAGCTCAGCCCCGGGAATCAACGCCGCAGCCGCCAGTCCACCCTCGCTGTCGTGGGTTCGGTCATTGCCAGGCACCACCAGCGTGGGCACCTGATAGGCGCGGAGCTCGCTTTCTGGCACCCCCATCACGGGCCCGACCGGACCACTGGTGAAGTTGGCCAGCCAACGCCCCATCACCGCCATGTAATCACGCGGGTCCATGGCCATCAGGCGCGCGCGGCTGGCTGGATTGAGCGCCAACCGCTCTCGGTAGGGTTCGGTCTCGCAGACAGCGGCCATGCCGCCGGCGTGCGCAGCCTTGATGTATTGCCCGTAGTAGTTGTTGGGCAGACGCCCGGCGGCGAAGGCACCACCAGTCACGCGCATGAGCAATAGCCCGGACACGAAGGACGGATGACGGCGATAAACGGTCATGGCCAAGCGTGCGCCAGCCGAGGACCCCCCCAGAAAGGCCTGCGTCGCCCCGTAGTGCTGCAACAAGGCCCGCAGGTCATCGGCCCAGATGTCCTCTTCGCTGTCATCGCCGGCAATGATGATGTCCGAGGCACCCGTGTTACGTCGATCATGCACCAGCACCCGAAAGCCTTGGGCCGCGATGGCTTGTGCCAGTGGCGCCATCTCCAGATAGCGATGCCGACCACCCGAGGTGAGCGCCAACCAAGGACCTTGTTCGCCATAGACCTCATGAAAGAGGTTGGCGCCATGAATATTCAAATAAGGCATGATGTCTCTTGCAGTGCGGCCCCGTGCCAGCGGACATCGCTGAACGGACCCAACGCAGCACGCGACCCTACCCAAAAGGTGAGTCGCTCGCAAGCCTGTCTACCCTAGCGTCCTGAGCCACACGTGACAGATCGAGCTGAAATCAATTCCTACTGTTTCTCTCGTGCTTGTTCGGGCCCTTGATTTCACCTACAGTCGCTCGTCGGTTTTGTGCACAGTTTGTTTGATCTGGATACACCCTCATGAGACTCGGTTATTTCACCATGCCGGTTCACCCGGCTTCCCGCAACCCCACAGACACCCTGCGGGAAGATCGCGAGATCATCATCCTCGCGGATCAGCTCGGCTATTACGACGCCTTTGTCGGCGAACACCTGACCGACCTGGTGGAAAACATCACCAGCAGCATGATGTTCCAGGCCACCCTGATTCACTCCACGAAAAACATCAAGCTGGGCACGGGCACCACCAATCTGTCGCACCTGCATCCGGTGCTGGTGGCATGTCACGCCGCCATGTTCGACCACATTGCGCAGGGGCGCTTCATTCTGGGCGTGAGCCCGGGCGCCTTGCCCTCGGACGCCGAAGCCTTGGGTATCTTCCATGAAGACCGCAACAAGATGTTTGCCGAGTCCATCGACGTCATTCTCAAGATCTGGGAATCCAAGGCCCCGTTTGACATCGACTTGCCCGACAACCGTTTCAAGGTGTCGACCAAGCTCACCTATGACGAGGTGACCAACACCGGCATGATGTACAAGCCTTATCAAAACCCGCGACCCGAAATCGTGGGGACGGTGGTGGCGCCTTTCTCCAAGGGGGTGATCGCCATGGGCGAGAAGGACTTCCATCCGCTGTCGGCCAACTTCCTCTACGACAAGTGGATCAAGTCGCATTGGGACAACTATGTCCAGGGCAAGGCAAATGTAGGCCAAAAGGCCTGTCCGGCCGACTGGCGTGTGGCTCGCACCATCATGGTTCATGACGATGACAAAGTGGCCAAGCACTACGGGCGAGACTCCGAACAAAGTCCCTACCGCTTTTACTACCGCAACCTGTACCACAAGCTGCGCAAGGGCAAACGAGATGCGGTGTTCAGCATGGACGGGAAGACGCCCGAGAACCCGGTGCCGCTGGACGAAATTCTGGACAACCTGGTGATTGCCGGCGGTGTCAACGAGGTGGTGGACCGCATCCTGGCGCTGCACGAGAAGATTGGCGACTTTGGCGAGTTGGTGTACGCCGGTCTGGATTGGGCTGACCCCGTGCTGGCGCGTCGCTCGATGGTGTTGATGGCGGAGGAAGTGATGCCTCGCGTCAACAAGGCCCTGGGCCACACTCGCCTGGACCGCTGTGGCGCATGCCAAAGCGGCGCACAACCCCTTTGCAAATCCTGAAGGGCTTTTATGTTTTTCACTTGTACCGCCGGTTGCCAAGACGATAGCCACGGCCATGGCTTTGAACCGTTCACCTCGCTGACGCGCTCGGCTGAAAAGCGTGCTGGTGCCAGCACGCTCAAGGCCATCGAGAAGGCGTCTCGCGCCAAGACGGCCACCACCAAAAAAGCGCCCGTCAAACGACCTGCCACGCAGCAGGTGGTGCGCAACGCCAAGGGCAAGTTCAAGGTGGTGGACATCCATTGCCACTACCTGAACCCCGAGGTCAATCGCAAAACGGCGCATCTGAACGCAGCGCAATACGACCCTACCGTCATCTTTGCCAACGAGCTGACCAACCGTACCAACGTGGCCCAGATGCGCGACCGTGCCCCCAAGCTCACCGGCATCGACGAGCGGCTGCGTGACATGGACCGCATGGGCGTGGACATTCAAGCGGTGTGCCCGGCCCCTTATCACTACTTTTATTTCACCGAGCCCGGCTACGGCGCCGAACTGGCCCGTGAGGTCAACGAAGGCATCGCCCAGTTGGTCAGCTTGCACCCGGATCGTTTTATCGGCATGGGTTCGGTGCCCCTGCAAGACCCCAAGCTGGCGGTGCGGGAGCTGGAATACGCCGTCAAGAAGCTGGGCCTGCGCGGTGTGGAGATCAACACCAATGTCAACGGCATGAACCTGACGGACCCGCGCCTGGGCCTGGAAAAGTTTTTTGCCAAGGCCAATGATCTGGGTGTGGTGATCTTCATGCACCCCCTGGGCTATACCCAGGCAGACCGGCTGACCAATCACTACTTCAACAATGTGATCGGCAATCCGCTGGACACCACGGTGGCGCTGAGTCATCTGATCTTTGATGGTGTGATCGAGCGTCATCCCAAGATCAAGTTCATTGCCGCGCACGGTGGTGGCTTCCTGGCGCACTATTGGGCACGCATGGACCACGCCTGGCGCGCACGCCCGGACACGCGCACCGTCATCAGCAAACGCCCGTCCAGCTACCTGGAGAAGGTGTACTTTGACAGCATCACCTTCGATCCGCGCATGCTCAAGCAGTTGATTGACCGCTATGGCGCCCGTCACGTGCTGCTGGGAACCGACTACCCCTATGACATGGGCGAAGACCATCCGCGCAAACTCATTGCCGGCGTGAAAGGTCTGTCCGACCTGGAGCGCCGCCAGATCGAGGGGCTCAACGCGCGCCGCTTGCTCAACTTTTAACGGGCGCCATGACCGCACTGCGCATTGCCCTCATTCACGCCACCCCGCTGGCCATTGACCCCATCAAGGAAGCCATCGCCCGGCATTGGCCTGACGTGCAATGCCAGCACCTGCTGGATGACTCACTGTCGCAAGACCGGGTGCGTGAAGGCAGCCTGACGCCAGCCATGGTGCAGCGCTTTGTCACCCTGGCGCGCTATTGCCAGGGCGCAGGCGCACACGGCATTTTGTTCACCTGCTCGGCCTTTGGCCCGGCCATCGAAACGGCGGGACAAGCCACCGGCTTGCCCACCTTCAAGCCCAATGAAGCCATGTTTGAGCAGGCACTGAGCCTGGCCACCCAGGGCCGTGCTCTGCGCGTGGCCCTGGTGGCCACGTTCGAAGCGTCCATTGCCTCCATGACCGAGGAGTTCATGGCCATGGCACAGGCGCGCGGTATTGACGCGCACGTCACAGGGTGCTTTGTGCCGCAAGCCATGCAGGACCTGGCTCAAGGAAAAGCCCAGCAACACCACGACAAGGTGGCGGCGGCTGTCGGCCAGCTGTCCGCCTTTGATGTCGTGCTCCTGGCTCAATTCTCGATGGCGGCCGCTCAGCCATTGGCCCAGCAAGCCTCTACCGTCCCCGTGCTCTCCAGCCCGGATTGCGCCATCCTGGCCCTTCGTCATCAATTGACCCATGCCTGACATCACCGTCTCCGTTCTGCAACTGCAGCGCTACATCTGCACCTCGTTGCAAGCCGTGGGATTGCCCGCGGCCGACGCGCTCACCGTGGCGCAGCTCATGGCCGAAGCCGACCTGCAAGGCTCGGATGGTCATGGCGTGATCCGCCTGCCGCAATACAGCCGCCGCATCCTGGCAGGCGGCGTGAACACCCAACCGAACATCCGCATCGAGCAAGAGCGCGCCGCCACCGCATTGCTGCACGGCGACAATGGCATGGGCCATCTGGTGATGAAACGCGCCACCGAACTGGCCATTCAAAAAGCCCGGCACTGTGGCATGGCCTGGGTGGGCAGTCATTTCAGCAACCATGCCGGTCCCGCGTCCCTGTACGCACGCATGGCGTTGGAACACGACATGATCGGCTTGTATTTCGCCGTGGGCAATGCCAACCACCTGCCGCCCTGGGGCGGGTTGGACATGCTGCTGTCCACCAACCCGATTGCAGCTGCCATTCCCGCTGCCGAGGAATCTCCGATCGTGCTGGACATGGCCACCACCGTGGCCGCCTATGGCAAGGTCAAGGCCAAGGCACAACGTGGCGAGATGATGCCCGAAGGCTGGATGATGGACCGCCAGGGTCGCCCCCTGCTCGACCCCAAGCGCAGCGAGGAAGGCTTTCTGTTGCCTATCGGCGGCTACAAGGGTTATGGCCTGTCCTTGGTGGTGGGCCTGCTGGCCGGCACGCTCAACGGTGCGGCCATGGGCAAAGACGTGATTGACTTCAACCACGACGACAACAGCGTCACCAACACCGGCCAGGCCATCGCCATCCTGGACCCGGCGGCTTTTGGCGATGTGAATCACTTCAAGCGCCAGGTGGACGTGTTGATCCGGGACATCCGTGGCAGCGAGCGCATACCTGGCGTGGAACGCATCTGGTTACCGGGTGAGCAAAGTCAGGCCAGGCGGTCCGCTTATCTGCGCGACGGCATTCCCATCCCCGCGGGCTTGCTGCAAACGCTGGACAAGCTGGCCGAGCAATTGAAGGTGCCTGCGCTGCGGGACACCACGCCCTGACCCACCCTCAGCGGAGAACACCCATGAAACGTCGTGAATGGATCAACACCAGTGTGGCCAGTCTGTTAGGCGCTGCTGGCTGGCTGGGTGGTGCACCCACGGCGTGGGCGCAATCCCCCTACCCCAACAAGCCGATCAAGATGATCATCCCGCTGGCCGCGGGCAGTGCCGTGGACAACGCGGCGCGCATCGTGATGCAAAAAGTGGCACTCAACACCAACGGCGCCGTGGCCATCGAGAACATGGCTGGCGCCTCGGGCGTGATTGGCGCCGAACGCGTGGCCAAGTCGGCCCCCGATGGCTACACCCTGGGCGGCTTCAACGACAGCATCATGACCATGCTGCCCCACATGAACGCCAAGCTGCCCTGGGACATCGTGCGCGACTTTGTGCCCGTGTCACTGGTGGCCACAGTGGAGTGGGGCCTGGTGGTGCCCGCAGACTCCCCGATCGCCAACGTGGCTGACTTCATCGCGGCGGCCAAACGCACCCCTGGGCAACTCACCTACGGCTCTGGCGGCAATGGCAGTCCGCAGCACATGGCCATGGCCTTGTTTGCCAGCCAGGCCCAACTGCAACTCACGCACGTGCCCTACAAGGGCGCCACACAAGCCGCTGTGGGTGTGGCGGGCCATGAGGTGCAAGCCGCGTTTCAAGGTATTGCCACGGTGAACGCGCTGGTCAAGGCGGGGCGTTTGAAACTCATTGCGGTGTGCACGCCCAAGCGTCTGACACAATTTCCCGAGGTGCCCACCGTGTCCGAGTCCGGGCTGAGCGGTTATGAGTTCAACTCCTGGTTTGCGTTGATGGCGCCTGCTGGCACACCACGCCCTGTCGTGCAGCGCCTGCATCAGGAAGTGGTCAAGGCCTTGGGCGACGCCAGTGTGCGCGAGCAGTTGCTGGCACAGGGCCTCTCACCCCGTGGCACCAGCCCGGACGAACTGGCCAGTGCCCTCACGCAGCAACTGGCCCGTTACGAAGCACTGATTCGTCAGGCCGGCATCAAGGCCGACTGACTCATTCGCCCTTGATGTTGTTGTCGGCAATCAGCTTGGCGTATTTGGCATTCTCTGCCGCCAGGAACTGACGAAACTCCGCCTGCGTGCTCATGGTGGCTTCCACACCCAGACCGGCGAAGCGATCCTTCAGGTCCGGATTGACCATGATTTTGTTCAGCACCTCGACATAACTGTCCACCGCGGCCTTGGGTGTGCCCGCCGGCAGGAACACGCCCCACCAGTTGTTGGCCACCAAGCCTTCCAGGCCCGCTTCGGCAAAGGTGGGGATGTCGGGACTCATGGGAGAGCGCTTGGCACTGGTGATGGCCAGCGCCCGCAAACGCCCGGTGCGAATATGCTGGCTCACGGGCAACGCGTCAGACACCACCATGTCAATCTGCCCCGCCAGCAAGTCGTTGACCGCTTGCCCGCCACCCTTGTAGGGAACGCCAATCATTTTCACGCCCGCCTGACGCATGATCATTTCACCGGCCAGATGCGACATGCTGCCAGGGCCACTGGTGCCGAAGTTCACGGTATTAGGCTTGTTGCGCGCAGCGGCCAGCAACTCAGCCAAGGACTTGTACGGCGATGCCGCTGGCACCACCAGGATATTGGGTCCCACGGCCGTGAGCGCCACGGCAATGAAGTCCCGCTCCATGCTGTAAGGCACTTTGGTCAGTAAAGGGTTGACGCCGGCGGGCCCCAGATTGCCCACCACGAAGGTGTAGCCATCGGCCGGTTGTCTGGCGGTGTACTCCATGCCAATGGAGCCTGCTGCCCCCGGCTTACTCTCGATGATGACGGGTTGTCCCCAGACCTCGCTCATCTTCTGGCCCATGATGCGCGCCATCAAGTCGGAGCTGCCCCCGGGTGGATAAGTGACGATGAGTCGTACCGGCCGATTGGGAAAGGCCTGACTCTGTGCCAGGCTCAGGCCCGGCGCCAGCGCGGTGGCCAGCAGCAGCGCTGCAGCACCTCGCCCCAACCTCGAGAGAAACGCCATGCGTGTCGTCATACTGTCTCCTGTGTGAGTTTTTTGAAAGGCACACCAACAACTGTGAGCGCTGGTGTCGCCAAGGATAGACGCAGCAAACCGTGGTTTGATTTATATTAGCAGAGCCCCTTCATTTTGAGTGTCACCTCATGCACCACGCGCCCACGCCGGCGGCCCGCGCCGACCAAACCCTGTCCTACAACATGAAGCTGCTGGCGCACCATGAGCTGGCCGGCTTTGGCGGTCTGGGTGAAGGCATGGCCATGCAACAGACCTCGGATGGACGTCGCATTCTGTGGCTGGCGCATGAGTCGGCGCCAAAGAATTTTTCGGGGGTGGATGTCACGGATCCGCGCAACCCCAAGCTGATCGTGCAAACCGATCTGCCGCACATGAAGCTGCGCTCCAACTCGCTGGACGTGGTGGGTGACACCATGGTGGTGGCGTACCAGACCAGCACCGTCGGCCTCAAGCCAGCGGGCATTGACATCTTTGACATCAGCCGGCCCGAGACGCCTCGGCTGATTTCCCACTTCGATTGTTCAGGCCCGCATTCACGCGGCGTGCATGCCGTGTGGTTTGTGGATGGCCGCTATGTACACATGTCCGCCGGTGCGCCCGACTTTCAGCCACGCAACCCGCTGGATGACCAGTTCTACCGCGTGATCGACCTGATCAATCCCAGCAAGCCGGTGGAGGTGGGGCGTTGGTGGTATCCCGGCACCCGCGAGGGTGACGAGGCACCGCCACCGCCACGCTTGCCCGCGCAGTTCGACACGGGCTTTCGCACACACAACACCAATGTCTTTCCGCAGCGTCCTGATCGCGCTTTTCTGGGCTACATCGACGGTGGCTCCATCGTGCTGGACATCTCCGACCTGAGCAACATGCGCGTGGTCTCGAAGTGGAACCACTCGCCGCCGTTCAACGGTTTCACGCACACCACGCTGCCGCTGTTCGATCGTGGCCTGTGGATCGTCAGCGATGAATGCGTGCAAGACAACGGCGCCGACTGGCCCAAGCTGGTCTGGGTGGTGGACGCACGCAACGAAGCCAATCCCGTCCCCATCGGCACCTTCCCGGCGCCGTCCTATGAGGCGTTTGCCAAACGGGGCGGCCGCTTTGGCGCGCACAACCTGCATGAGAACCTGCCGCTGCCCACGTCATTCCAGTCAGACACGCTGATCATCGGTTCGTTTTTCAACGCCGGGGTGCGTGTGTATGACACCTCCAATCCCTACCAGGTGCAAGAGGTGGCCTACTTTGTCCCCGGGGCGCCCAAGCTGTCACCCGTGGGGGCCATTCAGCTCAACGATGTGTTCGTGGATGATCGACGCATCGTCTACACGGTGGACCGCTTCACCGGGGGCGTCTACATCCTTGAAATGAACCTCTGAGCCCCGGGCTCACCCGCATGAGCTTTCAGCGCGACCCTCTGGCAGGCAAGATCCCGGTTTCGCTGATCACCGGGTTTCTGGGCAGTGGCAAGACCACGCTGATTTCGCGCCTGGTGCGTCACCCCGACATGAACCGGGTGGCGGTGGTCATCAACGAGGTGGGCGAGATCGGCATTGATCACGACCTGGTCAGTCAATCCTCTGAGAACATCAGCTTGCTGGCCAATGGCTGCATTTGCTGCTCGGTGCGTACCGACTTGCAGGAAACGCTGCGGGACTTGTTTGCGCGTCGCCATGCCGGTGAGATCTTTGATTTCGACCGCGTCATCATCGAAACCACCGGCCTGGCCGACCCGGCCCCGGTCCTTCAGACCCTGATCAATGATGCCCTCATTGGTGCCCGGTTCCGGCTCGATGGACTGGTGGCGCTGGTGGATGCGGTGAATGGCCTGGGCACCCTGGACACCATGCCCGAAGCGGTCAAGCAGGTGGCGGTGGCAGATCGTCTGTTCATCAGCAAGTCCGATCTGGCCAGCCCCGACACACTGAGCACCTTGCAGCAACGACTGGCAGACCTGAATCCGCTGGCACGGCAAGGGACGGTGGTGCACGGCGACCTTGCCCCCCGCGAACTGATGGATCTGGGCTTGACCTCGGCACGTGCAAACGACCAGACCCTGCGTTTCCTCGGAGAGTCGATTGAGACTCCGGTGACCGAAACGGGTTCGGCGGGCCGTTACCTGGGCGATCGCCCGGCTCGGCACGACCCGTCGTTGCGCACACTGTCACTGCGATTCCAGCATCCGTTCAGCTGGTCGGCTTTTTCCAATGCACTGGACCTGCTCACTCAGATGCGTGGCCCAGACCTGTTGCGCGTCAAGGGCATTGTCAACGTGGATGGCCAACCCGTGATCGTGCAAGGCGTGCAACATTTATTTCATCCGCCCGTCGAACTGGATCAGTGGCCCAGCCAGGACCGGGATTCACGTCTGGTGTTCATCACACGTCACATCGAGGCCGAAGTGATTCGTCGGTTGTTCGATGTCGTTGGCCAACTGGGGCTGGGTTCAGCCCAACCCGTGGGCGTGTCACCCACTGGCTGACGTCGACACACTTGCATTCGTGATTTAACCGCAGCATCACACACCACCAGGAGACCAGCATGACGAATGAACACACCACTTCACACCGCACGGCGTGGCGGCCCTCACGGCGCACACTGGCCACCTGGCTGCTGGGCGTGGGTCTCGGCCAGCTTCTTCAGCTCGGCATCGAACTTCGCGTCCTTGGCAGCCAGGTCGGTGGCCAGCTGGCCCTTGGCCTTGGCCAGTTCCGCCTGCGCGTCCTCACCCAGCTTCTGGTA
>VEQI01000321.1 GCA_018883305.1 Limnohabitans sp.
GCAGGAAGGGCTGACCACTTTGCAGGCCATGGGCTTTGAAGCCAGTGGCCAGGTGCTTCACGGCGATGTGATCCAGGAAATCACACGCTGCGCCGAGGAACTGTCGGCCGACCTGATCGTGGTCGGCCATCGGCACGAGAAAAGCTGGGTGCGCCGCTGGTGGAGTGGCTCCACCGCCAAATCGCTGGTCGAGTACGCGCCTTGCAGCGTGCTGATCGTGGTCTCGCGCTGAGCGCGGCGCTGCACACAGGTAGAATCCAGGGCGCGCTCGGGTGGTGGAATAGGTAGACACAAGGGACTTAGAAAATTGAGCACCGGGATGCGAAAGCACCCGTGTGAATCCCGTCAAATTCGGCGAATCCCCTGGCCTGTGATGGCCGAGGCAACGCCGAGCCAAGCCCCCTCTGGGGAAGGTGTAGAGACTAGACGGCGGGGACCTAAGGCACAAGCACGGTCAAGGCATAGTCCAGCGCACGAACAGCCAATGGCTGGCGGCGAAAGCCGAAGTGTGAAGAAAATCCCTCGCCGAAAGGCGTACCGGTTCGATTCCGGTCCCGAGCACCACCCCCCCCCACAGTGCCTTGAATTAGGTCCTCAGCGACTCAGCCTTGGCAACCATCTCAGAAGGCGCGCATCCAAGCGCCTGAGCCAGCTTGAACACCGTGGTAATCGTCGGCTGGTTCTGCCCCAGTTCGATCAACGAGATGAAGTTGCGTTGCACCCCTGACTCCAGGCTGAGTTGCTCCTGAGTCATACCCGCAGACTGGCGTAGCTGGCGCAAGACCTGGCCGAAAGCCTCATGAGGTGCGATTGATGGTTTTCCCGACATATGGGGAAAATGTCCCACCTGCCGTAAACTAAGTCTTCCCGATATATAGGGAATGACTCAGGAACTTTGACGAGGTACGGTATGCGGAAATTGGCTTTGCTTGGGATCGTTGTTGCAGCAGCGTTGCTGGCTGGCTGCTCCACCTACAAACCGGCCACAAGTTCAGGGCCTGGGTACTCTGAAATGCAAATCGACAGCAACGTCTATCGGGTCAGCTTCAGGGGTGATGGAGCGACGAAGCCAGACCAGGCCGATGAAATGGCCTTGCTACGCTGCGCGGAACTCATGGCAGAAAAAGGCTTCCCGTTCTTTGTGATTCAGTCCGGGCAGGCATTTGCCTCAACTCACAACTACACAACGCCTATACAGGTCAAAGCGAAGGACAGCAAGGCCACAGTCACTGGTGGCCAGTCGTACGCGATAAACACGCCATCCGTCATCAAAACCGTGGTCGGCCTGATCGAACGCCCAGCCGCTGGCATCGCCTACAACACCCAGCAGATCGTCTCATCGCTGGGGCCGAAGTACCGGAAGTGACCGCAAGAAAACCGCAAGACTTCAACCCCTGATGAGTGGGATCACCTTGCCGGACTCCCCCACCTGGGGCCTGAGCATTTCCGGGGCCTGTTGAGCCACGTAGGCCGTGAGCTTGATGCGCAGTCGGTCCAGTTCTTCCAGCATGACCATGGCGTGCTCGGGCTCCATGGCTGCCATCTTGGTCTCGATCTGATCGTCCCCGGTGATGACCACGGACAAAGCGGCCACCGCACCATCGGGGCGGCTGGCCAGGCGCATGAAGTGGCCCGCCTGGTCGGCGCAGAAGGCCTGCACCTGCTCCCGACGCTCGGGGTGAATGGCGTGGAGTTGGTGGACATTGCTCATGGTGTTTGCTCCTGGTGTTTTTGAACCTGTGCACCGATTCCAACACCAATCGCTATCCGTATGTGGATATTCAAAAACTATCCATATACGGATACGCAGGGGATCAAATGCGTGAGACCGTGAGGATGGCTGGATCGTCCTCTTCGTCCATGGGTGGCAGTCCTTGCGCAGGCCCCAGCACGTTGCCGCTGAGGCTGGCCAGCAGATCCACCAATGGATCGGACTTCTGCTTGTTGTCCAGTTCGTAGAGGCCCAGGATCTTCGCGGCCTTGTCCAGGGCTGAGTTCTTGTCCCAGAACTTGTATTCGATGCGCCCGTACTCATCGATCTTGAAGCTGGCCACGGCGGCGCGGGTGGCTGGGTCCAGTTCGTGGGGCAGCTTCACACGGCCATCGTCGTGCATGATCCCGGCGATGTCGGACAGGGCCACGCGCTTGATCTCGCGCATCATTTCGGTGGCCTCCAACTCTGCACGATCAGCGGCAGCCCGCTTGATGTCAGAAACCAGAGCGGCGATCTTGGGCTCTGCCATCAACCTGCTTGCAGTCTCGTAGATAGTGCTCGCCTTCATGTTGCCTGCCTTGTAGGCAGTCCGGTAAGCGTCCACCTGGCTCTTGCCGGATGCGACCTCCAGGGCGAAGCGTTCTTGTTGTGGGGTCAGTTTTGTGGTCATAGTAATCCGATCCAATCACTCGTCATGGTCAAGGATGCCGCCGAACTCCAACAGATCAGCGTCTGTCTCCTGGTCGTTTTTCCAGTTGCGTTCGATGTTCATCGACTTTTCGATCTCTTGAGGGGTCAGGCCCACGGTGGCCGCGCGCTCGATCAGTTTTTCGTGCTCAATCCTCTCCACCATCTGCACCACGCGCAGCGCTGCAAGGTCTGTCTGTCTCATTGCCTTTCCTTCCTGTTGGTCTTGGACACCTCGGCATTGAGGCGTTCCATGGCTTGGCCAATGCGCTGGTCCACCTCGCGCACGCGCTCCTGGTAGCCCTCGGGTTTGCGCTCGGTGAGGTTGCGGCGAAGCTCGCGCAGCTTGCGCACCTGGTTTTCCATGGCGTTGGCCAGGGGGACCAGAGAGGAAAGCGGCTCGCTGTCGCGGTAGGCCCCGGCGTCCTGCCCGTTGCGGTACCGGCCCTTGATTTCGTTTTCGATCTCATTGAGGCGCTTCACGTTCTCGTAGAACTGCTCTGACTGGCCAGCAGGTCCCCTGGTGTTGCCGTACAGGCGGCCCAGCAGCGGCACCTTGTAGGGCGGCAACTCATCGCCCGTCACCGTGGCGGAGATCGTCTGGTTGACCTTGAGCAACTCGCGGCCCAGGCCCCCAGTCAGTTGGCCAATCACGTAGTCCAACTGGTCGGGTGTGGGGCTCCATGCACCTGGCCGGTACTCCGTGCCGCCAGTGACCTTGTTGATCGCTTCGGCAATAGCGCGGCTGGGCGTAGATGCCGAATCCTTGGCCATCTTGTGCCCCGGCTGTGGGTCCAGAGGGTTGTTGTTTTCCCGGTAGATCGGCTTGCCCGTCCAGTCCCGGTTTTGCATCAGCGCCACCACCGGATCGATGACCGTGGGGGCCACCATCTGACCCAGGTTCTGCGATCCGCCTAGCGGGTTGAAGGCATCGGCCAACACCTGCAAGAGCTTGCCCAACTGGCGGCCTGCGGTCTTGTCGGCACCGACCAGGGCGAACTCCACCGCCAGCCTGCCCACGTTGGGCAGCACGTGAAAGCCCAGGGGCAAGGGGATGCTGAGATAGTCCTGGCGGCCCAGCGGGATCACGATGCTGCGCTCCTTGATGAACTCGGGCACCTGCTCCCAGCGGTCGGGCTCGTCGTCATCGCCACCGCCCATGACTGCCATGCCGATCAAGGCATTGACCGCCCCCAGCAGCACACCCCCGTACATGATCCGCCGCCCCATGGGGCCCTTGAGGGTTTCGGCCATGCGGACTGTGCCCTGAATCGCGGCATTGAAAAAGGCGTACAGCGCGCCGATCTCACGGGCTTGGCGGCCCTTGCGGTTGAAGTTGACTGTGAGGTTCTTGGCCAGACTGGCGGCGCGCTCGCGGGTCATGCCTTGGTCCAGCGCCACCTTGTAGGCAGCCAGGCGCACGGCGTTTTCCATGGTCTCGTTTTGGTCCGAGAGCCAGTCCACCAC
>VEQI01000322.1 GCA_018883305.1 Limnohabitans sp.
GTGGGAAAGTCGGCCTTCATCACCACATCGGCAATCAGGAAGCGGTCCTGGAAGTACTGGCCGCTGAAGTCCGCCCCCACCATGCCGCGCACCGTGCTGTTGGCGCCGTCACAGGCCACCACCCATTGCGCCTCCACGCGGTAAATGCCGTCTGGCGTCTCCACGTTCAGGTTGGCGTGTCCCTCGTATTGCTGCAACGACAACACCTTGTGCTTCCAGCGAATGTCCACAAGGCCGGTGTCGTTGCAGGCCTTCACCAGGCGCTCTTCCAGGTGGTATTGCTGGTAATTCACCATGGCGGGCATCTTGTGGTTTTCTTCTGGCAGCAAGTCGAACTGGTACGCCAGGTCGTCCTTGAAAAACACTTTGCCCACTTTCCACTGCACACCCTGGGCAGCAAACTCCTGGCCTACCCCCAGGCGATCCCAGATCTCCAGCGGGCGTTTGGCATAGCACACCGCGCGTGAGCCGATGCTGACCGTGTTGTCATCATCCAGCACGATGCTGGGAACGCCCCGATGCGCCAGATCCAGCGCCAACGTCAGCCCCACAGGGCCGGCGCCGACGATCACCACCGGGTGGCGACGCACCGTGCCGGTTTGTTGCTCATCCGAACACCGGTAATCGAAACGGGGATAGGAATAGGTTTGGAACATGCGATCTCCTGTCGTTGGGAGGGTTAACCCTTATTCGTTAATGACGAAATTATTTGTCTATAGCGAATATACATCCAGCATCACGACTTTGTCAAAACAAAAAAATCGACCTCGGTTTGCACCGAGGTCGACCTTAAAAACAAGGGTGGTGGGCTTGAGCGCCCGGCCACTACTCCGGATAAAGATCCGTGTAGCTGCGCATCACCGCCGAGTCATCCAGCTTGCCCTGCCCTTTGGCCGTGGTGGCCAGAAAGCGAAGATAAGCCGCATTGGCAATGGGTGCCGGATAGGTCTGTGCCTTGGCCGCATCCACTACCAGCCCCAAGTCCTTGACGAAAATATCGACGGCCGAGGTCACATCGTCCCAAGACTGAGACACCATGCGCGGACCGCGGTCGCCCAGCATCCACGACGAACCGGCGCCGCTCAACAGAATGTCCAACGAGGTGTCCAGCGGCAAGCCACTTCGACGAGCCAGACCCAGTGCCTCACCTGCCGCTGCCAAGTGCACGCCGCACAGCAACTGGTTGATCACCTTCATCTGACTGCCCATGCCGGGTCGATCCCCCAAGACGAACACGCGCTTGCCAAAGGTTTCCAATACTGGCCGCGCACGCTCGGCATGTTCGGGGGCGGCCCCCACCATGATGGTGAGCGTGCCGGCCTCAGCGCCGACCTTGCCGCCCGTGACAGGTGCATCAACCAGCGCGAGTTGATGGGCTTGCAGGCGTTTGCCCAGGGCCTCAACGTAGGCAGGCGGCATGGTGCTGCAGGTGATCACCAGCGAGCCTGCTGCCAACGCGCCAACGGCGCCTTGCCCACCAAACAGCACTTCCTCGGTCTGCACATCGTTGACCACAAAGGAGACCAGCACTTGCACACGACTCGCGTCGGCCTGGAGGCTTTGGCCCACCTCGCCACCTTGCGACTTGAGCCACGCCAGGGCATCCGGGTTCACATCAAACCCGATGACCCGGTAGCCTTTGCGTAGCAGGTTGGCCGCCACGCCTTTGCCCATGGCACCCAGGCCCACCAGGCCCACAACAGGAAGAGAAGCAGACACGGTCATGAATTACATCCGAATGGTCATGGCGGGCACAAAGCTGTAGAGCATCAGCACGCCAAACGCGACAAAGTAGAAAGGAATCAGCTCCATCACCACATGCCCCATGCGCACCTTGGCAATGGAACTGGTAATAAAGAGGGTTGTGCCCACCGGCGGGTGATACAAGCCGATGGAGAGGTTGATGATCATCATGATCCCCAGTTGCACGGCGTCCATGCCAATGGCGCTAGCCAGCGGCACAAACATGGGCGTGAGCAACAGCACGGCGGCGGGCAGGTCAATGAACATGCCAATGGCCAGCATGATGAAGTTCATCGACAGGATGATCATCCAGGGCTCGCTCAGCGTGGACTTGGTGAACTGAACAAAGGATGCGGGCAACTGCTCGAAAGTCAGCACCCAACCCACCACGCTGGAAGCCATGATGATGAGCATCACCACCGCCGTGGCCAGCCCGGCATCAATGATGGCGTGACGCAGACGCGGCATGTCCAGATCACGGTAGATCGCCACTGACACGATCAGCGCATACAGCGTGGACATAACGCTCACCTCGGTGGGCGTGGCAATGCCAAATCGCAGGAAGATGATGATCAGCACCGGCAACGCCAGCGCGGGCATGGCGTAGAGGGTGGAGTTGCGCAACTGGGTCCAGTTGAAAGGAGTGGTGTCACGCGGAAAATTGCGACGACGCCCCTGCACGTAGCACACCAGCATGAAGCCGATGCACATCAGGATGCCCGGCAGAATGCCGGCCACGAACAAGGCCCCGATGGACGCACTGGAGACCAGCGCGTAAATGATCATCGGAATCGAGGGCGGAATCAGGATATCGATGGTGGCAGCCGCGGCCAAGGAACCGGCGGCAAAAGCGGGCGGATAGCCCAGCTTCTTGAGCCAAGGAATGAGCAACGAGCCAATCGCCGAAGCGTCTGCCACCGCCGAGCCGGACACGCCACCGAAGATGGTGGACGACAGCACGCCCACTTGCGCGGGGCCGCCGTGCACGCGACCCATCATCAGGGTGAGCATGTCGATCAGGTGCTGACCCAGTTTGCCGCCCACCATGAGAGAGCCGGTGAGCATGAAAAAGGGAATCGCCACCAGCGGAAAACTTTGCGACTGGGTGACGAGTTGCTGGACGATGAAATCTGCGCCCAGACGGTCCGAGGGCAACAGCCCGAGCTCGGATGCCACGATGAGCGAGTGCGCAATGGGCAGACCCAAAAGCGCCAGCAAAATGAACAGAACAAAAATAATGCCAGAGAGCATGATGGGGTCCTCTCAGTGCGGAGCCGGGGTGGCTGCGGTGTCATCCTCATGCCAGCCTCTCAGTCCCTGGGTGAATGAGGTCAACACCAGCGCCAGGAAACCTACCAGCATGCAGCCGTAGGTCACCGAGGTGGGCACATGCAGCACATGGCTGTGTTCGGTGTGCACGATCGGCATCAGCGTGTAGGTGCCCCAGGCCAGATAGCTGTAGCCGACCACCAGAATCAGCGCATTGAGGGTGCGAACCAGACGACGCATCGACGGCGAGAATTTTTCGGTCAGCCACACGATGCTGATGTGGGCGCCGTGCTGAGCAGCCAGCACCACACCCGCCATCACCATCCAGGGAAACACCAGTTCCGGGACTTCTCCCGCCCACTGCATGCTGGTTCCCGCGGCGTAGCGCAAGATCACATTGATCGAGAGCACCACGAAAAGAAACACCATGGTGGCGTAAAGAATCCACCGACACACGGCGCGGATGCCGGCGTCGATGCGTTCATAACAATGTGTGGTCCCGGAAGTCACGTTCAACTCCGATTACTTGGCAGCGCGCGCAGCGGCCACCACTTTGCGCACGAACTCACCCTGCGGGCCAGCTGTCCACTTCTCCACCACCGGCTCGGTGGCTTTGACAAACGGTGCCAGGTCGGGGCGATTGAACTGAATGCCCTTGGCCTTGAGTTCGCCTTCCAGCTTCTGGTCTGATTCCAGTGAGGCTTGACGGTTGAACTTGGTGGCTTCAGCCGCGGCGTCATGGAACACTTTGCGGTCTGCGGCCGACAGGCGATCGTAGCTGCGCTTGGACATCACGAAAGGCGTCATCTCGTACTTGTGTGCGGTGTAGGAG
>VEQI01000323.1 GCA_018883305.1 Limnohabitans sp.
GCCCTCGACAGTCGATCTGTCCACCGGTGACTTAAGCCAAGGCGGCTGCGTTGGGCATGTCGAACTTGGCATGGTCCAGAGACAGGGCCAGTTTTTCACGCTGGCCAGCGTCCAGCTCCACCAGAGGTGGGCGCACATGGATCCAGTCCATGCGCCCTGTTTTCAAGGCAATGGCGGCCTTCATCGCGGGGATCATCGGGAATTGCGCAAAGGCAGCGCGCTGCACGTCCAGTTGCTTTTGCTGATCGTCAGCATCGGCCTGCGTCCAGGTTTTATACAGACGTACGATGGCGCTGGGGTTGACGTTGCCGGTGGCGGTGATGCACCCTGCCCCGCCGCCTCGCATGTTGGCCAACAGGAAGTTCTCACTGCCGGCAAACACATCAAACCCGTGCGGCTGGAATTGCGCCAGCATGGCCGACGTGTTCTCCCAATTGCCCGAACTGTCTTTCACGCCGGCAATGGTGCCGGGGTACTGCTTCAACAGTCGCTCGATCAGCGCCAAAGAGATAGGCACTTGGGAGACGGGCGGGATGTGATAGAGATAAATCCGCAAGCGGCTATCGCCCACAGCCTCAATGATGGAGGCGTAATAACGATAGATGCCTTCGTCACTCACCCCCTTGTAATAGAAGGGCGGCAACATCAGCACACCGCCGCAGCCCTGCTGCGTGGCATGACGCGTCATTTGGATGGCCTCTGGCAAGGCGCAACTGCCCGTGCCCGGCATCATGCGTGCGGCCGGCAACCCGGCGTCGATCAGCACATTCAGCAATTCCATTTTTTCGCCGGTGCTCAGGGAGTTGGCTTCCGAGTTGGTGCCAAACGCCGCCAGCCCGACATCCTGATCCAGCAGCCACTTGCAGTGACGTAAAAAACGATCCGGGTCCGGCTTGCCATCTGCGCTGAAAGGGGTCAGAACCGGTGAAAAAATGCCTTGCAAACGAGTCATGATGCTGTGAATTTCAGAAGTGAATCTGGCAGATTCTGGCGGCGTATCTGCGGGGTCATTGATTTCAATCCATCGATTTTTCCAAGCATACATCCACCGGACTTGGCCTGCCCGCGCTGCGTGAAACCCAGGGGACTGTCCTGGTGCCACCCTGAGATAAGATGAATCATGACTGCACGTATCCAACACATTCACGCTCGCCAGATTCTGGATTCCCGCGGCCGCCCCACCGTGGAAGCGGATGTCACCCTCAGCGATGGCAGCCAGGGCCGTGCCTCCGTGCCTTCCGGCGCGTCCACGGGCAGCGCCGAAGCGCATGAGCTGCGCGATGGCGACACCCACTTTTACAACGGACTGTCCGTGCTGCAAGCCGTCGGCCATGTCAACGGCGTCATCGCCCAAACCCTGTCCGGCATGGACGCCATGGATCAAGTGGCGGTGGACCAGGCCATGGTCACGCTGGATGGCACGCCACAACTCTCCCGCCTGGGCGCCAATGGCATTCTGGCCGTGTCCATCGCGCTGGCACGTGCCAGCGCCACCGCTCAGGGGCAAGCCTTGTATGAGCGCGTGCAAGCGATTGCGGGTGGCCCTGCCCTGGGCATGCCCGTGCCCATGGTCAATATTCTGAGTGGTGGTCTGCATGCGGGTCGTGGCATGGATGTGCAAGACTTTTTGGCCATGCCGGTGCGCGCGCAATCCATGGCCGACGCCGTTCACATCCTCTCGCGGGTACGCAACGCCGCCACGGAGGAAGCACGTGCGCGCGGCCTGCCCACCCTGCTGGCGGATGAAGGCGGCATCAGCCCTGGCCTGGCCAGCGGTCGGGAGGCTTTAGAGATGATGCTGCGCCTGATTGAACGCGCCGGTCTGCAACCTGGACAGGATGTGGTGATAGCCATCGACGTGGCGGCCACGGCCTTGCAAAGCCCAGGGGGCGGTTACGCACTTCAGCGTGAAGGCCGTCAAGCCAGTTCAGCACAGATGATCGAGATGCTGGCCGACTGGGTGGAGCACTACCCCGTGGTTTCCATTGAAGATGGCCTGGGTGAGGAAGACTGGACCGCCTGGGCTGGCCTGACCCAACGGCTGGGTCATCGGGTGCAGTTGGTGGGTGACGATTTGTTCACGACCCATCCCCAGCGTCTGGAACAGGGCATTCAATCGCATGTGGCCAACGGCGTATTGGTCAAGGCCAATCAAAATGGCACCTTGTCCGGCACCATCGCCTTGATTGCACAGGCCAAGGCGGCTGGGTACGCCACGATTGTGTCCGCTCGTTCCGGCGAGACCGAAGATGCCTTCATGTCCGACCTGGCCGTGGGCACCGGCGCCGGCCAAATCAAGATTGGTTCACTGCGCACCTCCAGCACGGTGGCCAAATACAACCAGTTGCTGCGAATTGAAGAAATGTCGGGCGCCCCTTACCTGGGTTTGTCCACGCTGACGGGACGCGCATGAACGTCACCGACCTGGATGCGTTTTTCAGTCGCACCGGCCTGGCATCAGCCCACGTCGCCCGGCAACTGACGCCATTGACCGGTGGCGTGTCCTCGGATATTTGGCGTGTGGATTTTTCAGATGGCCGTACCGTCTGCGTCAAGCGTGCCCTGGCCAAATTGAAAGTGGCGGCAGACTGGCAAGCCCCGGTGTCACGCAACGCTTACGAATGGGCCTGGATGCAATTTGCCTCCACCGTGCTGCCACACGCGGTGCCTCAACCACTGGCCCATGACGAATCATTGGGCATGTTTGCCATGACGTATCTGGAGCCGGCGGCCCATCCGGTCTGGAAGCAGCAGTTGTTGTCCGGCCATGTGGACCCGGCCTCTGCGGCAATGGTGGGCCAGGCCATGGGCCTGCTGCATCAAGCCAGTGCGCACCGCGCCGATTTGGCCGCTGCGTTTGACACGGGTGAGAGTTTTCATGCGCTGCGACTGGAACCCTATCTGCTGGCCACGGCGTTAAAACATCCGCACCTGGCGGGGCCATTGCGGGCCCTGGTGGCGCGCACTGCCGCCCACCGCACGGCGCTGGTCCATGGTGATGTCAGCCCCAAAAACATTTTGGTCGGACCGCATGGTCCCATTCTGCTGGACGCGGAGTGCGCGTGGTACGGCGACCCGGCGTTTGATGTGGCCTTTTGTTTGAATCACCTGCTCTTGAAACGGCTGGTGGTGCCACAACAGGCGGCTGCCTTGCATCAGGCATTCGAGGCCCTGGTGCAAGCGTATTTCCACGAAGCATCGTTTGAGCCACGTGCAGATCTGGAGGCACGCTGCGCGCAGTTGTTGCCCGCGCTGATGCTGGCGCGGATGGATGGCAAGTCGCCGGTGGAGTACATCACCAATGAAACTGACCGTGAACGTGTGCGGGCTTTTGCGGTCCCTTTGATCGCCCAGCCGATGACTAGTCTGGCGGAAATATCGTGTAGCTGGAGCGGGTTTCTCCCAGTGTGATGGCTATTGCATGCATGTTGGAATGAAAACATTATTTGTTTCGTTTTCTTCAACGGCTCCCCCTCTCCAGTTCATGAATACAACGTCCTCCTCTCAAAAGCAGACTGTTTCACGTCACGCAGCACAACTCGCAGGCCTCGTGATCGCGCTGGCTGGTCTGGCCGGCTGCACACACATGGCAACTACCGGTGCTGCTACATCCGGCCCCATCAGTGTGTCCGAAGTGGGCAGCTTCCACGTTGGCGGACGTCAAGTCACCTTGGCCGGGTTGCCCACCCGTGAAATTGTGTTCACCCCGGGCAGCCCCCCCTTCAAGGTCAACCCCAATGGTGACTTCGAAGCCGAGCAGATGTATGTGCAATACATCAAGCAAGCCAACCCCAAGGGCAAGTACCCCATGCTGATGTGGCACGGTGGTGGCT
>VEQI01000324.1 GCA_018883305.1 Limnohabitans sp.
ACGAAACGCTGGGGCAAAACCAGTTTCTGACGCTTTTCACCACGCAGTTGAAAAACCAGAATCCACTGGACCCGATGAAGAACGAGGCCTTTGTGGCCCAACTGGCACAGTTCTCACAACTGGAAGCCACGACGGGCATGAAGACCAGTCTGGATTCCATGGTGTCCAGCATGAAGTCGGACCGCATGCTGGCCGGCTCATCATTGATTGGCCGCAAAGTGGCCGTGCCTGATGGCCCAGCCACGCTGACGAATGGCCAACCGGTATCCGCATCGGTGGATTTGCCCACGGGTGCCGACGGTGTGAAGTTTGAAGTCTTTGATGACAAAGGCCAATTGGTTCGCACCCAGATTCTGGGCGCGCAATCGGTGGGTGCCATGCCCTTGAGCTGGGATGGCCTGGACGACAACGGTCAGTCTCAGGCGGATGGTGTCTATCGTTTCAAGGTGACCATCAGCAGCAAGGGCGCGCAAAGTTCGCCCACGGTCAACACCTTGAGCACGGTGCGCAGTGTCAGCAACGCCGGCACGGCCGACAACACCTGGCTGCTGGAAGTCGACGGTGGAAAAACCGTCAGCCTTTCCGACGTGCAGCGCATCAGCTATTGAGCCTCGAATTTTCTTTTTTTCTTCCCCTACATCTGACCCTCACGGAGCACACGCACCATGTCCTTCTTTACCGCACTGACAGGTCTTAATGCCGCCACCGCACAGCTGGCTGTGACCAGTAACAACATTGCCAACGCGGGCACGGTGGGCTTCAAGCGCTCACGCGCGGACTTTGGCGACATCTTTGCCACCTCACCGCTGCAAAAAGCCACCTCCACCATCGGTCAGGGTGTGTCGCTCAAAGGGGTGAAGCAGGAGTTCAGTCAGGGCAACGTGAGTTTCTCCTCCAACACGCTGGACCTGGCCATTACCGGTGACGGCTTCTTTCCGCTCAAATCGGCGGACGGTTTTCAGGATATCTATACCCGTAACGGCGCGTTCATGATGAACGATCAGTACAACGTGGTGAACTCGGCGGGCCAGCGTTTGATGGCGGCTTCAGTGGATAGCTCGGGCAAGGCCAATCTGACCGATCAGAACGTGCTGACCATTCCGCAGAAAACCACCGGTCAAGCCAGCGAAACCTCTTTGATCAAATTGGGTTTGAACTTTCCGGCGGACGCCAAGGTGATCGACAAAACCTTCAACCGCAACGACCCCACCACTTACAACAAGAGCACGGCACTCACGGTGTATGACAAGGGGGGCAACGGTTACCTGGCGACGGTGTATTACGCCAAGACGCAAAACGCCAGCGCCAACAAGCCCACCAACAAATGGCAGACCTATGTGTACATCGGGGACTCACTGGTCAGCGCCTCGCTTCAGCAGTCCACCAACGCCACGGGCGAGAAGATGTATGTCAACAAATACGGTCAGCTCAAACCCGAGAGCGAGGTGAGTGATTTCCTGGTTAACAGCAAGACTCAAAAGTTTTCACTGGATGACCTGACCGATGTGCGCACCTCGGTACCGGCCAGCGTGATGAGCAACAGCCTGCCCAACGTCTATCCCAATGCCGATGAGCAAGGCGCCAATTTTTCCTATGCCAGCGCGCAGGAATACACGGACCTGATCAACGGCACCACTGATCGTCCTGGGGGCTTGAAAGAATTCATGACGATTTCAGTGGATGGCAGCAAGGACGTCACGCTGGACATGAGCCAATTGGCCGGCAAGAAATTGACGGGTACTGAGCTGGCCAAGGCCTTGACCAATGAATTGAACTATCGCTTTGGCGATGAGCGCTATTTCGACATGTCGTCGATGCAGGGCGCGGCCACGCCCAACAACATCGTGCTGTCCTACAACTACAACACCAAGGGCGAGGGGCAACCTGATCTGTCGATCAATCTGAGCGATTTGGAAACCTCGACGATCGATGGCACCCCCATTCCTGCGGGCGACACGACGATGGTGCCCGCAGCGAGCAACGCCAGCAAGATTCGCACGAATGACCTGGTGCAGATCATTCAAGCCCGACTGGACAAGGCGGTGCAAACCTACAACACCGCCAATCCCACGGCCACCATTCCCACGTTTGCGGTGGCTTACGACCCAGTGGCACGAGGCTTCACCTTCAAAGGCACCACGGATATCACGGGCACCATGGGCATTAAGTCCTCACAGAGCACCAACTCCATCTTTGGCCTGTCCACCACCATGACCGATCTGAACAAGACCACTGGCGGGTATCCGGGCTATATCGGTCCGAATGGTGATTTTATTCAGCCGGCTGATCAACAGCGCTATGGTCTCAAAGTCGAATTCGACACGGTGAAGCAAAACTTTAAGATTTTGTCGGGCACCACCGGTGACACCTCCACCATCCATGTGACCGTACCCAAGAACGGCTGGGCCCAGACCTTCATGGGCCTGGACGTGAACACCGAGGTCAAGACCACGGCAGATGCGGTGCGCGGCATTCCCTCTACCCCCGCCTCCATCATTGGCTCGCCGGTGCAGATCAACGTCAACAACAACTTCACGGTGGACATCACCAACAACAAGTTTGTGGTGGCTGTGGACGATGTGAAGGGCACCGTGGAATTGCCCGTGGGCAACACCTACACCCTGGACAGCTTCATGTCCGAGCTGGAAAAACGCATCAACCAGCTTTCCAATGACTCGGGCAGTACCGTGTGTGGCGTGAAGGTGCAATTTGACCGTGCCAAAAATGCCTTCACCTTCACCACCGGGACGGCCACCTCCAATTCCTTCATCAAGGTGTCCGGCTCCGCCACCTGGGGTCTGGCCAACCTGGAAGCGGGTCGCGGCACCACCACCACCTGGGTCAAACCCACGCAGTACACCGAAATGGTGGACGGTGTGTCCGTGGCCAAGTACATCGACGAGTTCGGCAAGGAAACGGCGAGTGCCGATGGCTTCAAGGCCTTGCCGGCATGGTCGCCGGTGTATCTGGACCGTGGTGAACTGACCTTTGACACCGGCGGAAACCTGGTGTCGCCCAAAGGTGGCTCACAGCTGGATACCGTGTACCTGGCAGACGGCAAGGGCGCGTTGACCATCAATATCGACTATTCCAAGTCAACCCAATTCTCTTCCCCCTATGCGGTGTTGTCGCAGTCCCAGGACGGCGCTCCCGAGGGCGACCTGGTGGGTCTGAGCATCAAGGACGACGGTCTGGTGACCGCCAGCTATTCCAACGGTTCGCAGCAGTCGTTGGGCAAGGTGGTGTTGGTGAATTTCTCCAACCCCTCGGGCCTGCGCCAGATCGGTGACTCCAGCTTCTACGCCAGCTCGGAATCGGGCAAACCCAAGATTGGTGAAGCCGGTTCGGCCGGTTACGGAACCGTCCGCGCAGGCGCCACCGAGCGTGCCAACGTGGACCTCACGACCGAACTGGTGGATCTGATCACCGCGCAGCGTAACTTCCAGGCCAACGCCAAGGCCATTGAGACCAACACCACGCTGACCCAGACCATCATTCAGATTCGGGCCTGATGAGGCATTGAATTGAATTCTTAAGGTTTCAATATGGATCGCTTAGCCTTCAACGCCGCCGCCAGTGTGAATGAACAGCGCATCGCACGCCAGGTGCTGGCCCATGAACTGGCCAACGTTCACACCACCGGTTTCAAGCGCAGCTACGAAGTGGTGTTGCAGGCGTACAAGGCCGAGGGCCAGGGCTTCGACTCGCGCTTTCAGCCCCAGATCGTGAGCAAGGATCAGATCCAGCTCAAACCGGGTCCATTGATGGCCACGGGTCGGGATCTCGACATCCTGATGAACGACAGCACGGTGCTGGGTG